>DASWDS010000023.1:0-4199 GCA_036395165.1 Anaeromyxobacteraceae bacterium
TCGGCGGACGACGGCCGGTGCAGCACGAACGTCACCTTCCCGAGGTCCATCCACCCTCCATCGTCGCGGCGGCCGGGGCGTGGCCCGGCTCCCATTCGGTGCGCGCCCCGCGCGCGCCGGGATGCTAGCATCGAGCGGCCCATGATCCCCGAGCCCTCGATCCGCGCCCAGCTCCCGCACACGCTCCAGCAGCTCGACGTGCCCGCCCTCGGTCAGCTCTACCGCGGCAAGGTGCGCGACAACTACAGCCGCGGCGATCGCATCGTGATGATCACGACCGATCGCGTCTCCGCCTTCGACCACGTCCTCGGGACGATCCCATTCAAGGGCGAGGTGCTGTCGCGGCTCACGCTCTTCTGGTTCGACAAGGTGAAGGACATCGCGCCGACGCACCTCGTCGACGCGCCCGATCCCAGCGTCATGGTGGTGAAGCGCGCCAAGCCGCTCCCGGTCGAGATCGTCATCCGCGGCTACATCACCGGCTCGCTCTGGCGCGACTACCAGGCCGGCAAGGCGAGCGCGTACGGCATCGCGTGGCCGGCGGGGCTCTCGAAGGACCAGCGCTTCGACGACGCGCTCATCACGCCCTCGACCAAGGCGGAGTACGGAAAGCACGACGAGCCCATCAGCGAGGCCGAGATCCTGAAGCAGGGCCTCGTCGCGCCGGACGTCTGGAAGGAGGCCACGCGCCTCGCGCGCCGGCTCTTCGAGCGCGGCCAGCAGTGGGCCGCCAGCCGCGGGCTCATCCTGGTGGACACGAAGTACGAGATGGGGATCGTGGACGGGAAGCTCGTCGTGATCGACGAGATCCACACGCCCGACAGCTCCCGGTACTGGGTCGCGGACGGCTACCAGGACCGCTTCGCCCGTGGCGCGGAGCAGGAGATGCTCGACAAGGAGAACATCCGGCAGTGGCTCATCCGCGAGCACGGCTTCTCTGGCCACGGGCAGCCGCCTCCCCTCTCGGATGACGTCCGCGTGATGCTCGCGATGAAGTACATCGAGGCCTTCGAGCGCCTGACCGCCCAGCGCTTCGAGTCCGACGTGGGTAGCGTCGAGGAACGCATCCGACGCAACCTCCACGCCAAGGGCTACGTGTAGCTAGCACGCGGACGAGCGCCCGCTCGAAAGCATCCCGCGTGGGTGACCCGGCTGGCGCGTGAGGATGCCCGTGGCCACCTCCTCCGCGAGGTGCGCCCGTGGGCGGACGCCCGCCTGCCGCGTCAGGAGATGCGATGTCCCTCGGCTCCGAGTCGTGGACGCGCGAGGATCCTTCCTCCGGTGCAGCGGAGGCGCTGCGACGGGAGCTCGAGCGGCTGGTCGCGCTCGCGGCGCGGGATCGCGGCCTCCTCGACGCCGTCCTGAACCACAGCCCGTCGGGGGTCATCGTCTGCGACGCGACGGGCCGCATCACGCTCCTCAATCGCGCCGCCGAGCGCATCTGGGGCGGCAGCGCGACTGTCGAGAACAAGGCCGACTGGACACGCTATCGGGCGTTCCACCCCGACGGCCGCCCCTTCGTGCCCGACGACTGGTCGCTGGCGCGGGTCCTCGCCACCGGGGAGCCGGTCGATCCCGAGGAGATCGAGATCGAGCGCTTCGACGGCCTGCGCGCGACGATCGTCGCGAGCGCGGCGCCCATCCTCGGCGGCGGTCACGAGGTCGCCGGCGCGCTCGGCATCTTCGCCGACGTCACCGGCTTCAAGCAGCGCGAGCGGGAGCTGCTCGATCGCGAGCGCCGCGCCGGCGCCCGGCTCGCGCGGCTGCAGGCGCTCACGGCCGCGCTCTCGGAGGCGATCACGCCCGCCGACGTGGCGCGCGCGGCGCTCGAGCACGTCGCGGGCGCGCTCGGGGTGCGGGGGGCGGGGCTCTGGATGCGGTCCGCCGCCGGCGACGCCGAGCTCGTGCACGAGATCGGGTTCGCGCCGGAGTCGCGGGCTCGCTTCGCGCGGATCGCGGCCGGCGACCGCGCGCCTGTCGCCGACGTCCTCCGCGACGGCGAGCCCGTCTGGATCCGGTCGCGCGCCGAGCTCGTCGAGCGGTATCCGGGGATCGTGTCCGCCGAGGGCGTGGAGATCGCGGTGGCGTGCCTGCCCATGACCGTCAAGGGGCAGCGCATCGGCGCCATGTCGCTCCGCTTCGAGGCCGAGTTCCCCTTCGCTCCGGAGGACCGCTCGTTCCTGCTCGTCGCGACCCGCCACGCGGCGCAGGCGCTGGAGCGCGCCCGCCTGTACGAGGCCGAGCGGACCGCGCGCGCGGAGGCGGTCGCGGTGGGGGAGCGCACGGCCTTCCTGTACGAGGCGAGCGCGCTCCTCGCGTCCTCGCTCGAGTACGAGGCGACGCTCACCAGCGTGGCGAAGCTCGCGGTCCCCCGCGTCGCGGACTGGTGCTCGGTGGAGCTCGCCCAGGACCTGGCGCTCGGCAAGGGGCCGGTCATCGTCGCGCACAGGGACCCGGGCAAGATCGAGCTGGCGCGTGAGCTCGGCCGCCGGTACCCGCCCGACCCCGACGCGCCGAGGGGGTCGCCCAACGTCGTCCGGACCGGCCGGTCCGAGCTGTACGCGGAGATCCCCGACGCCCTCCTCGTCGCCGGCACGCAGGACGCGGAGCACCTGCGCCTCGCGCGCGCGCTCGGGCTGTGCTCCGCGATCATCGCTCCCATGAAGGCGCGCGGGAAGACGCTCGGCGCCATCTCGTTCTTCTCGGCGGAGTCGGGCCGCCGCTACGGCGCGGCCGATCTCGAGATGGCCGAGCACCTCGCGCGCCGCGCCGGCCTGGCCATCGACAACGCCCGCCTCTACGAGCAGGCGCAGGAGGCGGTGCGGGCGCGCGAGGAGGTCGTCGCGATCGTGGCGCACGACCTCAAGAACCCGCTCAACGCCATCCTGATGGGCGCGGGGCTCCTGCGGCGCTCGGACGGCGACCCGACCCGGGTGCGGCACCACGCCGACGCGATCGAGCGCTCGGTGCATCGCATGCGGAGCCTCGTGCGCGACCTGCTCGACCTGTCGCGGCTCGAGGCCGGCCGCTTCACCCTCGAGCGGCAGCCGCACGCGCTCGCGCCGCTCGTCGCGGAGGCGCTCTCGCTGGTGCAGGCGCAGGCGCAGGAGAAGGGGCTGACCTTGCGCGCCGAGACCGGCGCGGCCGGCGACGTGCGCGTCCTCTGCGACCGCGAGCGCGTCCTCCAGGTCTTCTCGAACCTGCTCGGGAACGCGGTCACCTTCACGCCACCGGGCGGCCGCGTCACGGTCCGGGCCCACGCCTCGGGCGCCGAAGTCGTCCTCTCGGTCGCCGACACGGGCCCCGGCATCGCGCACGACGAGCAGCGGATGGTCTTCGAGCGCTTCTGGAAGTCGCGCTCGTCGCGCCACGGCACCGGGCTCGGCCTCTCCATCGCGAAGGGGATGGTGGAGGCCCACGGCGGGCGGATCTGGGTCGAGAGCCGGCCCGGCGAGGGCGCGGTCTTCCTCTTCACGCTGCCCGTCGCCTGATCCCGGGGCCTACGCCTCGCCGAAGACGCGGCGGAAGATCGTGTCCACGTGCTTCAGGTGGTAGTCGAGGGCGAAGCAGGCGTCGATCTCGGCGCCGGAGAGGACGCGCTTCACGTCGGGATCGCGCTTGAGCGCGGTGCGGAAGTCGACCTTCTCCTCCCACACCTTCATCGCGTTGCGCTGGACGTGCACGTACGCCTCCTGACGGGCGACGCCCTTCCCCACCAGCGCGAGCAGGACGCGCTGCGCCTCGTGCAGGCCGCCGGTGAGCTCGAGGTTCTCACGCATGCGCTCGGGATAGACGCGCAGGCCTTCGACCATCCCCGCGAAGCGCTGCAGGGCGAAGTCGAGCGCGAGCGTCGCGTCGGGCGCGATGACGCGCTCGACCGACGAGTGGCTGATGTCGCGCTCGTGCCAGAGCGCCACGTCCTCGAGCGCTGCGACGGCGTACGACCGGAGGAGGCGCGCGAGGCCGGTCAGGTTCTCGGAGAGGATGGGGTTGCGCTTGTGTGGCATCGCCGACGAGCCCTTCTGGCCCGCCGCGAAGGGCTCCTCCGCCTCGCGCACCTCCGTGCGCTGCAGGTGCCGGACCTCGGTGGCCTGCTGCTCGAGCGTGCCCGCCGCGACGGCGAGGGCGCAGAAGAGCTCCGCGTGGCGATCGCGGTTCACCACCTGTGTCGCCGCCGCCTCGGCGCCGGACAGGCCGAG
>DASWDS010000024.1:0-15301 GCA_036395165.1 Anaeromyxobacteraceae bacterium
TGGCCTTGAGTTCGAGCTCCTCGATGGCGGCGAGGAGCGGCGCCACCTGCGCCTCTTCCGTCGGCATGACGACGGCGAACGGGAGGTGCAGCCGCCAGTCGGTCGCGTCGGTGGCGTGCGAGACGAGCGCGAACGGGTCGAAGAGGACGTTCTCCTTCCCCACGATCGGCGCGAGCGCCGCCAGCGTGCGCGCCCGCGCCGCCGGCATCCCGGCCAGCTCGCGCTTCAGGTCGTCGAGGAGCGCGCGGGTGGCGGCGATGACCTCGACGACGAGCGCGTCGGCGCCGGCGTGCGACTCGACCACGGCGAGGTCCGTCTCGAGGTGCTTGAAGAGGCGCCGGCGCCGCTGGCCGGCGGCCACCAGCTCCTCGTAGAGGTACGCGTTGCGGCGGTGGACGAGCACCTCGCCGAAGACCCGCATGAGCAGCCGCGCGGAGCGGCCGGTGACGCGCCGCGCCCGGAGCGACTCGAGCTTCTCCCACATCCCGTCGCCGAGCAGGTGGGTGAGCGCCTGCCGATCGTCGGCCGAGGTGTAATTGAAGGGGATCTCGCGGTGGCTCGTCTTGGTGGCGTTCATCCGGGGGCTCGCCCGACCGTGTGCGTCACGAAGGGGGAGGGAGGTTTACTAGCAGATTTCGTGCCTTGACGAGGAGGCCCCAGGGCAGGGAAAGGCGCCGCGGTTGCGGGCACGGCGTTGCGTTTCGCGCGCGGCGCTCGGCAGAAAATGCGTTCACGGGGGGAACGCCGAAAGAAAACTCCCCGCGCGGCGCCCCCCTCGACGTCCTGAAAAGCTCCCCCCTCGGCGTTATCGAGGGAGCATGGCTGAACCCGCCGTCGCAGTACGCGATGCCGTTGCCCGTTCGGGGCGTGACCCTGTCGTGAACGACATGAGCATCCAGGTCGCGACCGTGAACGGGTCGGGATCGCAGAGCGCGAACACCGTCCTCCTCCGGACCATCTTCCAGATGGGCGTGCCAGTCTCGGGCAAGAACCTCTTCCCCTCGAACATCGCCGGCCTGCCGACCTGGTACACCATCCGGGCCAGCAGGCACGGCTACGTCGCGCGAAAGAAGGAGATCGACCTCCTCGTCGCGATGAACGCGGAGACGGCGCGCGAGGACGTCGCTGGCCTCGCGCCCGGGGCGGCGGTCGTCTACGACGAGCCGCTCGGTCTCTCGCAGCTCCGCACCGACCTCGTCTTCTACGGGGTGCCGTTCGACAAGCTCGCCGGCGCCGTCACGAACGAGCCGAAGCTGAAGAAGCTGCTCCGGAACATGGCCTACGTCGGCGTGCTGGCGCGGCTCCTCGACCTCGACATGGCGGAGGTCGAGCACGCCATCCGCAAGCAGTTCGGCAAGAAGGCCAAGGCGCAGGAGCTGAACCTGGCGGCGGCGCGCGCGGGGTTCGAGCACGCGCGTGGCCTCGAGAAGCGCGATCCGTTCACCATCAGCCGCATGGACGCGACGAAGGGCAAGATCATCGTCGACGGCAACGCCGCGGCGGCGCTGGGCGCGCTCTTCGCTGGCGTCACGGTCGTCACCTGGTACCCCATCACGCCCTCGTCGTCGCTCGTCGAGACGCTCATCGGGTACCTCAAGAAGTACCGCCTCGGCCCCGACGGCAAGGCCACCTTCGCGGTGGTGCAGGCGGAGGACGAGCTGGCCGCGGTGGGGATGGTCATCGGGGCGGGCTGGGCCGGCGCGCGCGCCATGACCGCCACCGCCGGTCCCGGCATCTCCCTCATGGCCGAGTTCGCGGGGCTCGGCTACTTCGCCGAGGTGCCCGCCGTCGTCTTCGACGTGCAGCGAGTCGGGCCCTCCACCGGGCTCCCCACCCGCACCGCGCAGGGCGACATCCTCTCGACCGCCTTCCTCTCGCACGGCGACACGCAGCACATCCTCCTCTTCCCGGCCACGGTCGAGGAGTGCTTCACGCTCGCCCTCGACGCGTTCGACCTGGCGGAGGGGTTCCAGACGCCGGTCTTCGTCATGTCCGATCTCGACCTCGGCATGAACAACTGGATGTCGGACCCGTTCCCGTACCCGGAGAAGCCCATCCAGCGGGGGAAGGTGCTGTCGAAGGAGGACCTCGACCGGCTCGGACAGTTCGCGCGCTACCGCGACGTGGACGGCGACGGCGTCACCTACCGGACGCTGCCCGGGACGGACCACCCCGGCGCCGCCTACTTCACCCGCGGCACCGGGCACGACGAGCACGCGCGCTACAGCGAGCGCGCCGAGGACTGGGAGCGGAACCTCGAGCGGCTCTCGCGCAAGATGGACACGGCGCGCTCCGCCGTCCCGCCGCCGGTCGTGGACGACCGCGGCGCCCGGGTCGGGATCCTCGCGTACGGCACGTCGCACCACGCCGTGGTGGAGGCGCGCGATCAGCTGCGCCACGAGAAGGGGATCGAGACCGACTATATCCGCGTGCGCGCCTACCCCTTCAGCCGGGACGTGCACGCGTTCCTCGAGCGCCACGACCGCGTGTACGTGGTCGAGCAGAACCGCGACGGACAGCTCGCGACGCTGCTCCGCGGCGACGTCGCGCCCGAGCTCACCACGCGCATCCGGCCGGTGGCGCGCATCACCGGGCTGCCGCTCGACGCGCGCAGCGTCACCGACCCGATCTCGATGATGGAGGGCCGCTGACGATGGCCGACGCACCTGCCCCCGCCGCGCCGAAGGTGAACCGGATCGGGCTCCCGCTCTCCGAGTACAAGGGCCTCAAGACCACGCTCTGCGCCGGCTGCGGCCACAACGCCATCAGCGAGCGCATCGTGGACGCGATGTTCGAGATGGGCGTGAAGCCGGAGCGCGTGGCCAAGTTCTCCGGCATCGGCTGCAGCTCGAAGAGCCCGGCCTACTTCCTCTCGCGCTCGCACAGCTTCAACGCGTTGCACGGGCGCATGCCCTCGGTCGCCACCGGCGCGCTCCTCGCGAACCGCGACCTCCTGGGCATCGGCGTCTCCGGCGACGGCGACACGGCCTCGATCGGCATCGGCCAGTTCGTGCACCTCATGCGCCGGAACCTCCCGATCATCTACGTCGTCGAGGACAACGGCGTGTACGGGCTCACGAAGGGCCAGTTCAGCGCGACGGCCGACGTCGGCTCGAAGGCGAAGAACGGCGTCCCGAACGAGCTGCCGCCCATCGACACGTGCGCCCTCGCCATCCAGCTCGGCGCGACGTTCGTCGGGCGGAGCTTCTCGGGCGACAAGCGCCAGCTCGCGTCGATGCTGAAGGCGGCCATCGCGCACCGCGGCACCGTGATGCTCGACGTCATCTCGCCGTGCGTGACGTTCAACGACCACGAGGGCTCGACCAAGTCGTTCGCCTACGTGAAGGAGCACGCCGAGGCGCTCGAGGAGATCTCGTTCGTGCCTGCGTTCGAGGACATCGCGGTCGAGTACGCCCCCGGCACCGCGCTCGACGTGACGCTCCACGACGGCTCGAAGCTCCGGCTCTCGAAGCTGGAGGAGGGCTACGATCCGCGCGACCGCATCGTCGCGGTGCGCCGGCTCATGGAGGCGCACGCGCGCGGCGAGGTGCTGACCGGCGTCCTCTACGTGAACGCCGAGACGCCGAGCTTCGTCGACGCGCTCGGCCTCGACGAGCGCCCCCTCGCGACCCTGCCGCCGGACGTGGTGCGGCCGTCGAGGGAGGTGCTGGCCGAGGTGATGCGGGAGCTGAGGTAGCTCGTCACTCCTGCTTCACGATGCCTGCCGCGAACCCACCGGCCGGCCCGGACGGCTCGTCGCGCAGCGCCGCCGCCACGCCAGCGCACCAGCGCGTGCCGACTCGTCACCAGTTCGGAACCTGCCCCAAGAGGGCTCCGCATGGAGCCTCGCCCGGCGCCATGCCGGGGGGTGAATGTTTCCCGGAACATGGGCGCCCCCCATTCTCGCTGGGTGAAGGCCGGCTCTTCCCCGCGCCCGGAGGCTCGACATGAAGAAGGCGCTCCTCGTCGTGGCCCTCTCCCTCGCGTCCACGAGTGGCTCGCACGCGCAGCAAGGCGCGCGCAGGCTCTCCATCGCCACCGGCGGGACCGGTGGCGTGTACTACCCGCTCGGCGGCGCGCTCGCGAACCTGCTCGCCCGGACGCTGCCGGGCCTCGACGCGACGGCGGAGGTGACCAGCGCGTCGGTGGACAACGTGAAGCTGATCGGCGCCGGAAAGGCGGACATCGCATTCACGCTCGGCGATACGGCCGCGGAGGGCTTCAACGGCGTCGGCAAGTTCAAGGAGAAGGTGCCCATCCGCACCATCGCCGTCCTCTACGCGAACAAGAGCCAGTGGGTCACGATCGAGGGCACCGGGATCGAGAAGATCCAGGACCTGAAGGGCCGGCGCATCGCGACCGGAGCTCCCGGCAGCGGCACCGAGCTCATCGCGCTGCGCATCCTGGAGGCGTATGGGATGAACCCTGACAAGGACGTCAGGCGCGAGAAGCTGTCGGTCGCGGAGTCGGTGAACGCCATCAAGGACCGCAAGATCGACGCGTTCTTCTGGTCGGGGGGCGTGCCGACCGCGGCCGTCACCGACCTCGCCGCGACGCCGGGCGTGAAGATGAAGCTGCTCGATCACGCGGACGCTCTCCCCGCGCTCGTGAAGAAGTACGGGCCGCTCTACGTGAAGGGCTCGATCCCGGCCAAGTCCTATCCAGGGCAGGCGAAGGAGGTCCAGGTCGCGGACGTGTGGAACCTGCTCATCGTGCATGAGCGGATGGACGAGAAGCTCGTCCACGACCTCGTGAAGTCGATCTTCGAGAACAAGCCCGATCTCGTGGCCGTGCACTCGGAGGCGGCCAACCTGGAGCTCGCCAAGCAGTACGAGGTGGGCTCGCCGGTGCCGTTCCACCCCGGCGCGGTGAAGTACTTCGCCGAGAAGGGCCTCCGGCCCAAGTAGCCGCCATGCACCGGACGATTCGCCGGCTCGCCATCTGTGCCGCCGCGGCGCTCGCGGCTGCCACGGCGCTTCCGTCGGTGACGGTGCTCGAGCTCGAGAACGCGGCGAGCGCCCGGACGTTCCGCGTCCCGCTCCCCCGCGGCGAGGCGTTCTCGGTCACGAGCCGCCACTCGATGTACGACCAGCCGGTGACGGAGGAGTTCACGGTGGACGCGGACCGGCGCATCGTGCTGACCGCGGTGTCGAGCCCGAGCGCGGCCGTCCGCGAGTACTTCGGGATCACCAGGGGAGGGGAGCGCCACCCCTTCGAGCGGACGATGCGGGAGGTCGTCTTCCGCGTCGCGACCGGCGAGCCGCAGCGGCTCCGCGCCGGCGCCGCGGATCGCTCCTTCCTCGACTTCGGCGGACACGGCGATCGCCTTGTGATGCGGGTCGCGCGCAGGCCCGCCGTCGCGGCCTGGCTCTCCTCCCACCTCGGCCGCGCGACGCCGTAGGGACGGCGCTCCATGAGCCCCGGCGAGCCCCCCGTGAACGAGACCCTCGTCGTGGACGAAGCGGCCCGCAAGAAGGCCGAGGAATACGTCGAGAAGGAGGAGGGCGCGACCCGGAAGCTCACCGGGCGCGCCGACATCCTCGTGACCACCGTCGCGGTGGCGATGTCGCTGTTCCACCTCTACGCTGCGTACGGGATCGTCCCGGCCCAGATCCTCCGGGCGATCCACGTCGCGTTCGTGCTGTTCCTGCTCTTCCTGCTCTTCCCGGCGGCGAAGCGGTTCCAGGCTCGCATCACCTGGCTCGACGTGGCGCTGTCGCTGCTCGGGGTCGCGACCATCGCCTGGGTCCTCGTCGACTTCGACGACTTCATCGAGCGCGCGGTCACGCCGACGCGATGGGACCTCTTCCTGGGCGTGAGCCTCATC
The DNA here is from genome assembly GCA_036395165.1 of Anaeromyxobacteraceae bacterium. Taxonomy (GTDB): domain Bacteria; phylum Myxococcota; class Myxococcia; order Myxococcales; family Anaeromyxobacteraceae; genus Anaeromyxobacter_A. The sequence continues at coordinate 5,828 of DASWDS010000024.1, forward strand.
CTGCTCGTGCTCGAGGCGACGCGCCGGACCTCGGGGTGGATCCTCACCTTCGTCGTGGTGTGCTTCATCGCCTATGCGTTCGCGGGCCCCTGGCTCCCGGCGCCCTGGACCCACCGCGGCTACGACGTGGAGCGGCTCGTCGGACACATGTACATGACACTCGAGGGCATCTTCGGCACCGCCATCGACGTCTCGGCGACCTTCATCATCCTCTTCACGATCTACGGCGCGGTTCTCCAGTACACCGGAGCGGGCGAGTTCTTCATCGACTTCTCGTTCGCGGCGACCGGCGGGCGGCGCGCCGCCGCCGGCCGCACCGTCGTGCTCTCCTCGTTCCTGCTGGGCGGACCGTCCGGGAGCGGCGTGGCGACGACCGTGACGATCGGGTCGGTCGCCTATCCGATGCTCGCGAAGGCGGGCTACGGCAAGAACGCGGCGGGCGGCCTCCTCGCCGCGGGCGGGCTCGGCGCCATCATCTCGCCGCCGGTGCTGGGCGCCGCCGCCTTCCTCATCGCCGAGTACCTCAAGATCTCGTACATGGACGTCATCTGGATGGCGACCATCCCGACCTGCCTGTACTACCTCGCGCTCTTCCTCATGGTGGAGCTCGACACGCGCAGGTTCGGGGTGGGCGAGATCGACCTCCGCCCGCGCCAGCGCCTCTGGCAGATGGTGAAGGAGCGGGGCTTCCACTTCACCTCGCTCGTCGCCGTCATCGTCTTCATGGTGCTGGGCTTCAGCCCCATCGTCGCGGTGTTCTGGGCCATCCTCCTCGCGGCGGGCCTCTCCTTCGTGCGCAAGGACACCGCGCTCCGGTTCCTCCCGAGCGCGGGGACGCCGCTCCACGAGACGAGGATGGTGCAGGCGCTCAGGGCAGGCTCCGTCGGCGTGCTCGGGGTCGCGGCCACCTGCGCCGCGGCCGGCATCATCGTCGGGGTCGTGACGCTCACCGGTCTCGGGCTGAAGTTCAGCTCGATCGTCATCCAGTTCGCGCACGGGAACCTGCTGATGACCGCGATCCTGACCTCGCTCGTGGTCTGGGTCGTGGGGCTCGCGGTGCCCGTCACCGCGAGCTACATCATCTGCGCGGTGATCGCGGCGCCGTCGCTCACGAAGCTGGGCGTGCCGGACTACGCCGCGCACATGTTCATCTTCTACTACGCGGTCCTCTCGGAGGTGTCGCCGCCGACCGCGCTGTCGCCATTCGCCGCGGCCGCCATCACGGGCGGCGATCCGTATCGGACGACGCTCCAGGCCTGGAAGTACACGCTCCCGGCATTCCTGGTGCCGTTCGCGTTCGTGCTCGACCCGTCGGGCGTCGGCCTCCTGCTCAAGGGCAACCCGCTCGACGTGATCCGCGTCACCGTCACCGCGTTCATCGGCATCGCGGCGCTCGCCTGCGGCGTGCAGGGCTGGATGCTGCGGCGGACCACCCTGCTCGAGCGGCTCATGTTGATCGTGGCGGGGATCCTGCTCGTCTATCCCGCCGCCGCCGCCGACGTCGTCGGGATGGCGCTCGTGCTCGCGGCGGTCGCCCTGCAGCGCTGGGGGCGGGCGCCCGCGGTGAGCGGCGGGCGGCGCCGGCGGCTCAGATGACGCTTCGCCCGCGCAGCGCCTCGACCTCCGCGTCGTCCATGCCGAGGATCTCGACGAGGACCTCGCGCGTGTGCTGTCCGAGCAGCGGCGGCGGCGTGTCGTGACGGACCGGAGTTCCCGAAGAGGCGGATGGCACGGCGGGATGATACGACGATGATTCGTGGGAGCCGACCCCGCCGCCCGAAGGAGCGCGCATGGCGACCTCGCCGAGGGACGTGACCGACTACATGGGGTTCCAGGACCTCCTCTCCGACGAGGAGCGGATGGTGCGCGAGCAGGCGCGCCAGTTCGTGAACGCCGAGATCCTGCCCATCATCGAGCGGCACGCGCAGGAGCAGACGTTCCCGCGCCACCTCGTCCGGCCGATGGGCGCGCTCGGCTTCTACGGCCCGACCCTCCCCGCCCGCTACGGGTGCGCCGGCCTCTCGAGCGTGGCGTACGGCCTGCTCATGTACGAGCTCGAGCGCGGCGACTCCTCGATCCGCAGCCTCGCGTCGGTGCAGGGGTCGCTCGTCATGTACCCGATCCACGCGTACGGGACCGAGGCGCAGAAGGAGCACTGGCTGCCGCGGCTGGCGCGCGGCGAGGCGGTCGGCTGCTTCGGCCTGACGGAGCCCGACTTCGGCTCGAACCCGGCCGGCATGCGCACGCGCGCGGTGCGAGCGCCGGGCGGGAAGTGGCGCCTGAACGGCGCCAAGATGTGGATCACGAGCGGCTCCATCGCCGACGTCGCCCTCGTCTGGGCGCAGACGGAGGACGGGATCCGCGGGTTCCTCGTCGAGCGCGGGACGCCGGGCTTCTCGGCCCCCGAGATGGTGGGGAAGTGGTCCCTGCGGGCGTCGGTCACCTCCGAGCTCGTCCTCGAGGACGTGGTCGTCGACGAGGAGCGCAGCCTGCTGCCCGGCGTCACCGGGCTGAGGGGGCCGCTCTCCTGCCTCACCCAGGGGCGCTACGGCATCGCGTGGGGCGTCCTCGGCGCCGCCGACGCGTGCTACCAGTGCGCGCTCGACTACGCGCGGGAGCGCGTGCAGTTCGACAAGCCGATCGCCGCCTTCCAGCTGCAGCAGGAGAAGCTCGCGCGGATGGTGACGGAGCTCACGAAGGGGCAGCTCCTCGCGCTCCAGCTCGGGCGGCTCAAGGACGCGCACAAGGCGACGCCGGCCCAGGTCTCGATGGCGAAGATGAACAACGTGGAGGCCGCGCGCCAGATCTGCGCCACCGCCCGGACCATCCTCGGCGCGAACGGCATCCTGGGCGAGTACCCGGTGATGCGCCACATGGCGAACCTCGAGTCCGTCTACACGTACGAGGGGACGCACGACATGCACCTCCTCGTGATCGGCGAGGCCGTCACGGGCATCCCCGCGTACCGGTGCTCGCGCGCCTCACAGCGGCGGGCAGTTCATGTGATTCCCCAGCGTCACAGCCGCCGCTGTGAGCTGAGATCCGGCGCCTTGCGGCGCCTCTAGCGGGGGAAAAACTCTCCCCCCGCACCCCCCATCTCGAGCGTCAGTTCAAGTGGCATCCGGACTCAGAAGCCGTCGATGCGCACCGGCCACATGCCGACGAAGATGTCGCGGTAGCGGTGCCGGCACGACTCGGCGGCGTCGTCGCGTTGCCAGACGATGCCGGCGAACTGACCGTCCACGTCGCGCCAGCGCGGATCGGAGTGCGCCGGATCGCCGAGCGTGTAGTGCCCGAGCTCGTGCAGGAGCTCCGAGCTCTCGAAGCATCCCTCCGAGTCGGGCAGCACGCGGACCGAGATCTCGCGGTTGAAGTAGTTGGTGCAGCCGTCGTTTCGCGCCGAGACGTAGCAGAGGTATTCGGGCGTGCCGCGGAACTGCACCTTCCAGCCGCCGAGGTGGTGCAGGCCCCAGAACGCCATCTCGAGCTCGAGGAGCCGGTCCACCCGCGCCTGCACGTCGGGCGTGGCGGTCGTGTCGTAGGTGAACTCGACGCACGCGCCGTGGCTGTGGAAGTCGCACGGCCCTTGCGAGCACGCCGCGAGCAGGCACACCCCCGTCGCCACCCCCACCACGCCGCCCCACCGCACGCGGAGAAGCTATGGGGCGCCTCACGGGCGAGCGAGCTGCCTTGACGGAGCGCAAGACACGCCCTTCGACGCGGCGCGGCGACCTCGACAAAATGTCGCACTTTGTGCTCCCCTGATCGGCCCATGTCCGCCCAGACCCGAAAAATCCGCAAGGTGATGGCCGCGAACCGCGGCGAGATCGCCATCCGCATCTTCCGCGCCGCGACCGAGCTCGGCATCGGCACCGTCGCGATCTACTCCGACGAGGATCGCCTCTCGCTGCACCGGTACAAGGCCGACGAGGCCTACCTGGTCGGGAAGGGCAAGGGCCCCATCGACGCCTACCTCGGCATCGACGAGATCATCGCGCTCGCCCGCGAGAAGGACGTCGACGCGATCCACCCGGGGTATGGCTTCCTCTCGGAGAACGCGGAGTTCGCCGAGAAGGTGGAGGCGGCGGGGCTCGTCTTCATCGGGCCCACGGCCGACCAGCAGCGGCGCCTCGGCGACAAGGTCGCGGGCAGGAAGGCTGCCATGGCCGCCGGCGTCGCGGTGGTGCCCGGCACCGAGAACCCCATCGAGCGGGAGGAGGAGGCGCTCCTCTTCGCGAAGCAGAACGGGTACCCGATCATCATCAAGGCGGCGGCCGGCGGTGGCGGCCGCGGCATGCGCGTGGCGCGCGAGCGCTCCGAGCTCATCGAGGGCCTGGCCTCCGCTCGCCGCGAGGCGCAGGCGTCGTTCGGAAACCCGACCATCTTCCTGGAGCGCTACCTCGAGCGGCCGCGCCACATCGAGGTCCAGGTGCTCGGCGACGCGCACGGCAACCTCGTCCACTTCTACGAGCGCGACTGCTCCATCCAGCGGCGCCACCAGAAGGTGGTGGAGTTCGCGCCCGCCCTCTGCCTCGACGAAGCGAAGCGCGAGGCGATCTGCGCGGCGGCGCTGAAGATCGCGGGGCTCGTCGAGTACCGCTCGGCCGGGACGTGCGAGTTCCTCCTCGACCGCGAGGGGCGCTTCTACTTCATCGAGATGAACCCCCGCATCCAGGTCGAGCACACGGTGACCGAGATGATCACCGGGCGGAACCTCGTCCAGGCGCAGATCCGGATCGCGGAGGGCGCGACGCTGGCCCAGCTCGGCATCGGCCGGCAGCAGGACATCCAGATCCGCGGCCATGCCATCCAGTGCCGCGTCACGACGGAGGACCCGAACAACGGGTTCGCGCCCGACACCGGCACGCTCAAGGCGTATCGCAGCCCCGGTGGCACCGGCGTCCGGCTCGATGCCGGCAGCGCCTTCGGCGGCGCGGTGATCACGCCGCACTACGACTCGCTGCTCGTGAAGCTCAGCACGTGGGGGCTCACGCACGAGGAGGCGGCGCGCATCATGAACCGCTGCCTGCAGGAGTTCCGCATCCGCGGCGTGAAGACGAACATCGGCTTCCTCGAGAACGTCATCACGCACCCGACCTTCCTCGCGGGCGACTGCGACACGTCCTTCATCGACATGCACCCGGAGCTGTTCGTGGTCCCGAAGCGGCAGGACCGCGCCTCGAAGCTGCTCCAGTTCCTGGGCGAGGTCATCGTGAACGGCTCGCCCGGCGTCCCGGCGCGCCTCCAGCCCTCGAAGCTGGGGGAGCCGCGGCTGCCGCGGGTGGACCTCACGCAGCCGCGCCCGAAGGGGACGCGCGACCTGCTCCGCGAGAAGGGGCCCGAGGCGCTCGCGAAGTGGGTCCTCGAGCAGAAGAGGCTGCTCGTCACCGACACGACGATGCGCGACGCGCACCAGTCGCTCCTCGCGACGCGCGTGCGCAGCTTCGACCTGCAGCGGATCGCGCCGGCGACGTCGTACCTCGCGTCGGGGCTCTTCTCGCTCGAGCTGTGGGGCGGCGCCACCTTCGACGTGTGCATGCGCTTCCTGAAGGAGGACCCCTGGGAGCGGCTGCACCGGCTCTCCGAGACCATCCCGAACGTCTGCTTCCAGATGCTGCTGCGCGGCTCGAACGCGGTGGGCTACACGAACTACCCGGACAACGTGGTCGAGAAGTTCGTCCAGGAGGCGGCGAAGGCGGGGGTGGACGTGTTCCGCGTCTTCGACTCGCTCAACTGGACCAAGGGCATGCAGGTCGCCATGGGCGCGGTGCGCAAGAGCGGCAAGCTCTGCGAGGGCGCCATGTGCTACACGGGCGACCTCACCGACCCGAAGCGGGACAAGTACCCGCTCTCCTACTACGTCGGGCTCGCGAAGGAGCTCGAGCGGATGGGCGCGCACGTCCTCGGCATCAAGGACATGGCCGGGCTGCTGAAGCCGTTCGCTGCGCGGAAGCTCGTGAAGGCGCTCAAGCAGGAGGTGGGCATCCCGGTTCACCTCCACACGCACGACACGTCGGGCTACGCCGGCGCGACGCTCCTCGAGGCGGCGCAGGCGGGCGTGGACATCGTGGACGCGGCGCTCGCGCCGCTCTCGGGCCTCACGTCGCAGCCGAACCTGAACACGCTGGTGGCCGTGCTCGAGAACACGGAGTGGGACACGCGGCTCGACCGCGACGGTCTCCAGCTCCTCGCCAACTACTGGGAGACGGTGCGCGACTGGTACGCGCCGTTCGAGTCGGGCCTGAAGAGCGGCACGGCCGAGGTGTACCGCCACGAGATCCCCGGCGGCCAGTACTCCAACTACAAGCCGCAGGTGGCCGGGCTCGGCCTCCTCGACAAGTGGGAAGAGTGCAAGGACATGTACCGCAAGGTGAACCTGCTCTTCGGGGACCTCGTGAAGGTGACGCCGTCCTCGAAGGTGGTCGGCGACATGGCCATGTTCCTGGTGAAGAACAACCTCGAGCCCGAGGACCTGTTCAAGCCGGGCCAGGACCTCGCCTTCCCCGAGTCGGTGGTGGGCCTGTTCAAGGGGATGCTGGGGCAGCCGTACCAGGGGTTGCCTGAGCAGCTGCGGAAGATCGTCCTCAAGGGGCAGGACCCGATCCACGTCCGCCCGGGCGAGCTGCTCGAGCCGGCGGATCTCGAGGCGGAGCGCAAGAAGGCCGAGGCCAAGGTCGGACACAAGGTGGACGATCGGCAGCTGGCGAGCTTCCTGCTCTACCCGAGCGTCTGGGCCGAGTACGATCGTCACCGCCAGGAGTACTCGGACACGGCGGTCCTGCCGACGAAGCAGTTCCTGTACGGGCTCGAGCCCGGCCACGAGACGACGATCGAGATCGAGCCTGGCAAGCAGCTCATCGTGAAGCTCGTCACGGTGGGTCCGCTCGCGAAGGACGGCACGCGCGAGGTCTTCTTCGAGCTCAACGGAGAGGCCCGGGCCGTGCTGGTGAAGGACCAGTCCGCCGCCAAGGACGACACCGTCCGTGCCAAGGCCGACAAGGGCAACCCGAAGCACGTGGGCGCGCCCATGCCGGGGAAGATCGTGAAGCTCGCCGTGAAGCCAGGCGACGAGGTGAAGGCGGGCGCCGTCCTCGTCGTGACCGAGGCGATGAAGATGGAGACGAACGTGAAGGCGAAGCACGACGGGAAGCTGCTCGAGGTGCGCTACGCCGAGGGGGCCAAGGTCGAGAAGGAAGACCTGCTCTTCGTGTTCGCATAGCGTCCGGCGGCGGGGCTCGGGCGGAGCCGCTCGATCGACACGTCTCCGCTGAGCGCGGAGGGGTCGTGCGTTCGGCGCCGGCGCGCATCTGTGAGCCACCTATGTGCCCGGTCTATGTGATGATCCCGCCCCGCATGGCGGAAGGGGACAGCTTCCCGTGACAGGGCGCCCCGCGCCCTCTCGGTTACGTCCCCGAGGATGTCCCCCGGCGACCCCACCGCGCCGCGCCCGCGCCTCGAGACGGCCGCCCTCTACGCGGCGACCGTCGCGTGCTACGCGGACATGTACGTGACGCAGCCGGTCCTGCCGCTCCTCTCTCGCGAGCTCGGGCTCACGCCAGCGCAGGCTGGCCTCAGCATCTCCGCCGTCGTCGCCGGCATCGCCGCCGCGTCGAGCTTCTACGGCCCGCTCTCGGACGCGCTCGGGCGCAAGCGCGTCATGGTGGGGAGCGCGCTCCTCCTCGTCATCCCGACGCTCCTCTGCGCCCTGGCGCGCTCCTTCGGGATGCTGCTCACGCTGCGCGTCGCGCAGGGGGTCCTCATCCCCGGGATCACCGCCGTCTCGGTCGCCTACGCGGGCGATCACGTCGGCGGGCGGCGCCTCGCGGCGGTCGTGGGCGGCATCATCGCGGCGAGCGTGACGGGCGGGCTGGTGGGGCGCGTCGCAGGCGGCCTGATCGCGTCCGCCGCGGGCTGGCGGGAGGGGTTCGTCCTCTTCGCCGCGATGACGCTCGGCGCCGCCCTGCTCCTCGCGCGCGGGCTCTCGCCCCGGCGCGTCGCGGAGCGGGTGGGGTGGGCGCGCGCCTACGGTGGCATGCTGCGACACCTCGCGGATCGGCGCCTCGCGGGCGCCTTCCTCATCGGGATGACGCTCTTCTTCGGGTGGACGGGGATGTTCACGTACTTGCCGTACCACCTCGTGGAGGCGCCCTACCGCCTCGGGACCGCGCAGGTCTCCGGCGTCTACGCGGTGTACGTGGCCGGAGTGATCGTCTCGCCCGTCGCGGGCCGGCTCTCGCTGCGCGTCTCGCCGCGCGCCGTGATGGCGCTCGGGCTCGCCGCCGCCGTCGTGGGGATGCTCGCGACGCTCCTCGGACCGCTCCCAGCGATCGTCGCGGGGCTCGTCGTGCTGTGCCTCGGGATGTTCACCGCCCAGGCGGTCGCGCCCGCCTTCGTCAACACGAGCGCGCGCACCGCGAAGGGCGGCGCAAACGCGCTCTACCTCATGTTCTACTACGTGGGCGGGACGCTCGGCTCGGTGCTGCCCGGCCTCGCCTGGCAGGCGTGGCGCTGGCCGGGCGTGGTGGCCGTCTGCACGGCGTCGCTCGGGGTGGCGCTCGTCGCGGACGCGGTGCTGTGCGGCGCACCCGGCGAGCGTCAGAACGCCTCGTCGAACGCGATGTAGAACGACGTCCCGCCCTGGCCGGCCCACCCGATCTCGAAGCGCATCACCACCGCGCGGCCGAGGAGCACGCGGGCACCGCCGAACACGCCGGCGCCGACGACGGGCGGGTACCCACGATCCCGGGCGCGCCCGGCGTCGCCACCGAGCGAGAGGCCCCACTCCTGGAGCTGCCCCAGCCAGAACGTCTCCGTGAGGTACGCGCGCAGCTCGGCGCTCGCGAGCATCTTCTCCTCGCCCGAGAGCCGCGAGCGCGCGAGGCCGCGGATCGTCCCCGAGCCGCCGAGCCCCTCGCCGTAGCCGATCCCCTCGTACAGCGAGCGCTCGAAGAACGGGACGTCCCCGAGCTTGAGGTCGTAGAGCGCGCGCACCGCGAGCGTCGCGCCGGGCCAGGCCCCGACGAAGGCGCGCGCGCCGAGATCGACGCCGCCGAAGGGGTGATCGGAGAGGCCCTGCACGGGCGGCGCCGCGAAGAGGGAGGCGTCGGCGAGGACGCCGTGACGCGCCGAGGAGCTGCGATCGCGCGTGTCGTACAGGACGCCGGCGTGGACCAGCGTGGAGGGTCCGCCACCGGCGGCCGGCGGCGAGGAGGCGACGAGCAGCGCGGGTCGATCGGAGACGTCCACGTGCTGGTAGCGGACCCGCGTCCACCACACGAACGGGCGGACGATGTCGCCGCGCACGATCGCGGAGAGCCACGGCCCGACCGCGCGGTAGCGGTACGGCTCTGGCGGCGACCCCGACCCGGGCGGCACGCCGAGGCCGCCCAGCGCCGCGCCCTCGCCCCAGTACGGCGCGCTCGTGTCGAGCGAGAGCTTCGCCTGCAGGAACGTCGCGAGGGAGGTGCCGCCGAG
>DASWDS010000025.1:0-7161 GCA_036395165.1 Anaeromyxobacteraceae bacterium
GCTCGAGCAGGTCCGGGGTGAAGAGGGGGAAGGTGTCGAGCACCTCCGCGAGGTCGCGCACGGCGACGCCGTCCGGCGCGGCCTCGGCGAAGCCGACCACGTAGCCGGTGGCGCGCCGGCTCTTCCCGAATGGCACCGCCACGCGCCGCCCGACCGCCACCTCCGGCTCGAGCGCGGGAGGCACACGGTACGTGAAGGTGCCGCGCACGGCGGCGGCGACGGCGACCTGGACCAGCATCGGGCCGAGTGTAGCAGCGGACGCCGATCGGCACCGCGCTCGGCCGCGCGCCGGCCTCTCACGCCTGGCCGTGCCGCCGCGGCAGCTCGACGGTGAACGCGCTGCCGAGGCCGGGAGCGCTGTCGAGCCAGACCGCCCCTCCGTGCGCCTGCACGATCTCGCGGACGATGTAGAGGCCGAGCCCGAAGCCGCTCACGTTCAGGTAGGACACCGCTCGCTCGAACGGGCGGAAGATGCGCTCCTGATCCTCCGGCGCGATCCCCGGCCCCTGGTCGCGGACGACGAGGCGGGCGGTGCGGTCGTCCGCGGTGACGCGCACCTCGATGGCGGACGCGGGCGCGTACTTCATCGCGTTCGTGAGCAGGTTCGTGAAGATCTGCTCGATCCGGATGCGGTCCCACTCGCCCACCGCGCTCCCGGCGACCTCGAGCGAGAGCGAGCAGCCCGACTGCTGGAGCTCCTCGCGGTGGCGTTCCGCGACCACCCGGACGGCCTCGGCGAGGTCCGTCTGGCGCAGGTCGAGCCGCAGCCGCCGGGTCCCGATCCGCGTCGCGTCGAGGAGGTCGTCGATGAGCGCCGCGAGGCGGGTCACCTGCCGATCCGCCTTCCCGAAGAGCTCCTCCAGCCGCTCGGGCGGGATCGAGCGGCCATGCCGGAGGGTGGCGCGCCTCAGCGTCTGGATCATGAGGCGCAGCGGCGTGAGCGGCGTCTTCAGCTCGTGCGAGGCGATGGCGAGGAACTCGTCCCGCGCGCGGATCGCCTCCTGCGCGTGCGAGAACATCGTCGCGTTCTCGAGCGCGATGGCGCAGCGGTGCGCGAGCTCCTCGGCGACGCCGACGTCGTCGGGAAGGTGGAGCGCGCTCTCGGGCCCGAGGAACAAGGACAGCGTCCCGAGGGTGCGCCGGTGCGCGACGAGCGGCACGGTCACGCTCTCGGACACGGCGGCGAGGGCGCCGATGGGCTCCGGCCACGCCCCGCCTGCGCCGGCGCGAGCGGTGACCGCGCGATGGGACTCCACCGCCTGCGCCACCTGCGGCGCGGTGGCGAGGGCGCCTGCCATCGACGCGAGCGCGCACGCGGCCTGCTCGTCCCGCTGCGGATCGGCGGTCGCCACCCAGGCGCGAGCGCGCTCGCCGTTCGGGCGGATCCAGAGCAGGGCCGCGCTCGCGAGCTGCGGCACGGCCAGCCGCACCACCGTTCTCGCGGTGGCGTCGACGTCGAGCGAGGTGGCGAGCTGCGCGCTCACCTCCGCCAGGAACCGCTCGACGGCCGCCTCCCGCGCCAGGAGCCGCTCGCGCTCGCGATGATAATCGATCTTGCGCTGGAGCTCGCTCGGCGAGAGGCGCATCGAGGCCAGGATCTCGGCGTAGGCCGCCGACACCGCCGCGGCCTCCTCCCGCGTCAGGAAGTGGGCGCGGCCGAAGGCGGCGTGCGCGGCGGCGCTGCCGATCGAGGCGCCGAGCGCGGTCTCCGCCTCGGACTCCAGCGCGGCGAGCTGGATCGTCGTGAGCGGGCCGCCCGGCGCGGCGCCCACCTTGGCGAGGCACGCGTCCGCGAGCGCGGCCGCGTCGCCGTGGTACTGCGAGAAGAGCGCGACCAGGCGGTCGCGCTTCTCCGGGGCCGAGGCGACCGGCAGCCCGTCCGCGAGCGGCGGGCGCGCCGGCGTGAGCGCGTTCACGATCGCGCCCGTCCGCGCGCGCTCCTCGGCCGCCGCCGGGGCGAGGAGTGATCCCAGGAGCAGCGCGCCGCAGTTGAGGAGCAGCGACCAGAGGACGGCGTTCGAGAGCGGGTCGAGCCCTGCGATCCCGAAGAGCGCCTCGGGACGGAGCGCCTCGATGCCGAGCGGCCCCCGGTCCAGCAGCGACCCCGGGAGCCAGCCCGCGCGGGCGAAGACCGGGACCACCAGCGTGTAGAACCAGGTCGCGAAGCCCGCGGCGAGCCCGGCGATCGCGCCCGCGGCGCTCGCCAACCGCCCGTGGAGCCCCGCGATGAGCGAGGGCGCGAGCTGGAGCACGGCGGCGAACGAGACGAGCCCGATCGAGGCGAGCTCGTAGCGGTACCCGAAGAAGCGCTCGTAGCCGAACGCGACGCAGAGGAACGCGGTCGCGACGCCCCACCGGACGAGCAGCGGGTGGCGCAGCAGCGGGCGCAAGCGCGTGGTGGCGTCGAAGAGGGGCACGAGGAAGTGGTTCGACACCGCGGTGGCGAGGGCGGTCGTCTCGACGACGACCATCCCCAGGCCCGCCGAGATCCCGCCCACGTAGACGAGCGACGCGAGCCAGAGGTGTCCCGCCTCGAACGGCACGTGGAGGACGAACGCGTCCGCCTCGGCGACGGGGTATCCGAGGAGCAGGCCGCCGAAGGCGATGGGCAGGACGAAGAGGTTGATCGCGAAGAGGTAGGCAGGAAAGGCCCACATGGCGGTGCGGAGCTGGCGCACGTTCGAGCTCTCGACCACCGCGACGTGGAACTGGCGCGGCAAGAGCAGGATCGCGGCGCCCGAGACCACGAGGTGGCTCATCCAGGTGGTCGCGCCATGGCGCGCTCCGAGCAGCTCCGGCATGACGCGCGCGGCGCTGGCGCGCCGGAAGATGTCTCCGAAGCCGTGGAACAGCCCGTAGGTGACGAACGCGCCCGCCGCGACGAAGGCGACGAGCTTCAGCACCGACTCGGCCGCGAGGGCGGCCATCATCCCCGGATGGCGCTCGCTCGGGCGGACCCGGCGCAGCCCGAACGCGATGGTGAACGCGAGCAGCAGCGCCAGGATGGGCGGCCCCACCACGCGCCCGTCGCCCGGGTAGGCCCAGGCCGGATCGCGCCCGGCCACGAGCGACGTCGTCGCGATCATCGTCTTCAGCTGCAGGGCGACGTAGGGCACGAGCCCGACGAGGAGGATCGCGGTCGCGAGCGCCGCGACGGCCGGCGACCGGCCGTACCGGAGCGCGAGCAGGTCGGGGAGGCCGGTGACCCGGTGGTTCTCCTTCACGCGCACGAGCTGGCGCACGAGCGACCACGAGAACGCCGCCACCAGCGTCGGCCCGAGGTAGATGGCGAGGAAGAGCAGGCCGGAGGTGGCCGCGAAGCCGACGCTCCCGTAGTAGGTCCACGTCGTGCAATAGACCGCCTGCGCCAGCGCATACACGTGCGCGTTCGCGGCGACGCTGCGGCCTCGCCTCTCGCGCCGCTCCGCCCAGAGCGCGAGGGCGGCCAGCACGACGCTCCAGGCGGCCACGAGAGCGAGCGGACGCAGCTCAGGCATCGTCGCCTTCGTCGGGGGCGTCCACGAGCGCGCGCGCGTGCGCGAGGATACCCGCGATGACGAGCGCCCACGAGACGGTGAGGTGGATCCAGGCCTCCGCCAGCTGGAGGCGCGGCACGCGCACGAACGGCCAGCAGAAGAGGAGGACGGCGCCGATGGCGAGCGCGCGCGGGAACGACGGCTGCCGCAGCGCGTGACGCCAGCGCGCGTGGCGCGAACCGCCGGCGGGTTCGACGGGCGGCTCCATGCGCCTCCGGCCCGCCGCGTCCACCCTCCCCGGGACGCGACCTCTGGATCGTACCGCTCGCGCCGCCGGTGGGCAATCCGGGCACGCGAACGCTCCGTGCCCGCGCGGGGCACGAGAAACGGCGAAAGGCGAGTCAGAAGACCGCGTCGGGCACGCGCGGGTTCTGCACCAGCTTCTCGATCGTGAATCGCGCCTCGAGTCGCCCGCCGCTCCACACCTCGACGGCGCGCGGGAAGGCGTCGCCGCCCACCGGGGAGCCGAAGTCGAGGAGGCGCACGTCGCGCTGCGCGCCGCCGAGCGTCGCGACGAGCCGCGCCGGCTGGAAGCTCTGCTTGTCCACCCACGCCTGCGGTCGCGTGTCCTGCGCCCGGCCGCCGATGACCCAGGCGATCCTCCCCGAGAGCCGCCCCAGCGTCACGTCGCCGAGCGCGACGCCCTTCGCCGCGAGCGCCTGCGCGAGCGGGCGCTCCGGCTCGGCGCCGCCGGCGCCCTTCTCGCCGAGGAGGGTGCAGACACCCTCGACGAGCGCCCTGGCCGCCGGCACCCCGTCGAGCCCGCGGTGCCCGGTGACGCGCGCGCCCCTCATCGAGATCGCCGGCCGATCGCCGGTCGCGACGCCGTCGGGGGCGAGCTCGAGCCGGCAGCGCCCCGGCACCTTCAGCACCACGATGGCGGGGATGGCGAGCTCCGGGCCCGTCGAAGGCAGCCCGGTCACCGCCGCCGCCCGCTGCGCCGCGTCGCCGGAGAAGGCGAGCGTGCCGCGCACCTCGATGGCGGCGAGCCCGAGGCCGTCGCGGCGCTGCGCCACGCGCCTCAGGATGGCGGGCGCGGGGGGGAGGTAGGCGGCGGCGGGGAGGGCGACGGCGGCCAGCGCGATCGCGGCCAGCACGGCTCGGCGGCTCAACGCACCACCTCGCGCAGCCAGGCGAGCAGCGGGCCGGCGAGGTCGCGGCGCTTGAGCGCGAAGGCGACGTTCGCCTTCAGGTAGCCGAAGCGGTCGCCGGCGTCGTACCGCTCGCCCTCGAACCGGTAGCCGAGGAGGCCCTCCTCGCGCGCGAGGACCGCGAGCGCGTCGGTGAGCTGGATCTCGCCGCCCACGCCGGGCTCGACGGCCTCCAGGATCTCGAAGACGCGCGGCGGCAGCACGTAGCGGCCGATGACGGCGAGGTTCGAGGGGGGATCGCTCTTCGGCTTCTCGACCAGCCGCTCGATGCGGAGGGTACGCTCGTCGAGCGCCGTGCCCGCGGCGATGCCGTACAGGTGCGTCTCCTCGCGCGGCACCTCCATGAGCGCGATCGTGCCGAGCCCGTGGCGGGCATAGCAGTCGGCGAGCTGCTTCGCGCCCGGGACGGGCGCGTCGATGATGTCGTCGCCGAGCATCACCACGAACGGCTCGTCGCCGACCAGGTCCTTCGCGCACAGGACGGCGTGGCCGAGGCCGAGCGGCTCCTGCTGCCGGATCGAGACGACGTTCGCCATCTTGGCGATGGCCCGGATCTCGTCGCGCAGCGCGGTCTTGCCGGCCTTCGCGAGGTGGGACTCGAGCTCCTTCGCCACGTCGAAGTGGTCGACGATGGTCTCCTTGCCCTTGGCGTTCACGATGATGACGTCGCGGACCCCCGCCGCGACCGCCTCGGCCACGATGTACTGGATGGTCGGCGTGTCGACGATCGGCAGGAGCTCCTTCGGGACCGCCTTCGTGGCGGGGAGGAAGCGGGTGCCGAGTCCCGCGGCAGGGATGACCGCCTTGCGGATGGGCTTCAGGGCCATGGTTCCCGAATGTAGCCGCTCGGGGTGGCTGTCGGGAAGTGAAGTCGGGCGCGCCGCCGAGGGCCTATGCCCGCTCCGAGCGCTCCGCCTCGCGCTTGCAGTCGATGCAGAGCTCCGTGACAGGGCGGGCGCGCAGCCGGGCGGCGGCGATCGGCTGGCCGCACGACGCGCAGAGGCCGAACGTGCCCGCCTCGATCCGCTCCAGCGCCTCCCTGATCTTCGCGATGAGCTTGCGCTCGCGCTCGCGCATCCGCAGCTCGCTCTCGAGGTCGCTCTCGCGCGTCGCGCGGTCGTTCGGATCGGGGAGCTCCTCGCCCCCGTCCACCATCTCGTGGACGGTGGCGGCCCCGTGCTGGGTGAGCTCCGCGAGCTGCATCTCGAGCGTGTTCCGGTAGCGCGTCAGCTCCAGCTTGCGCATGGCGACCTCCCTCGCCCGTCCGATCCGCGCGCCGCACGGACGAGGCTCCGGATCCTACTGCTCCCGAGGTGCGACGACGCATGGCTTGCCCGGGTCGTGCGCCACCGGTATTGTCCGCGCGTGCAAAACCGCCCTCGATGCCTCGGGTTTTCGCGGTTTGTCGTGCTCGCCGCGGCGGCAGCCGCGCTCGCGCTCTCTCCGGCGGCTCGTGCCGACACGGCGCCCGTCCCGGCTGGAGTCCCCGACGTGGTGGGCGCGCGCGGCCTCACCCTCGGCGCGTACCGCGGCCTCGCCGCCGGCAACGACGGCATCTTCACGAACGTCGCCTCGCTCGCGGCGCGCCGCCGCTACTCGGTCGAGACGCAGTGGCTCCTCGATCGCGACGGCTCGGACAACGCGCTCCAGATCTACGGCGCCTCAGTGGTCGACTCCGAGACCGGCACGGTGACGGGCGGCTTCGCCTACACGCGCGTCCTCTCCGGCCCGTGGCTCGGGAGCCTGTTCCACCTCCCGATCGCGTTTCCGGTGACGGAGGGCTTCTTCGTCGGCGCGACGCCCAAGTACCAGATGCTCGACGGGCCCTCGGGCAATCAGGTCCGCGCGGTGAACGTCGACGCGGCGGCGTTCTGGCAGGCGACGAGCCTCTTCGCCATCGGGTTCGCGGGCTACAACCTGCTCGACTCCGGGCACCGGCAGATCCAGCCGCGCGGGATCGGCGCGGGCGCGTCCGTCGGCGACGATCGCCGCTTCCACCTCGCCGTCGACTGGCGCGGGGACCTCCAGCGGCGCAACGAGCTCACGAACCTGTTCGCGGTCGGCGGCGAGGTGCTCGTCGCCGACCTCGTGCCGCTGCGCGCGGGCTACGTGAAGGACGACACGCGGAGCGCGAGCTTCTGGTCGGCGGGCCTCGGCATCGTGACCTCCAGCGGCTTCGCCATCGACCTCGGCTACCGCCAGGGCATCGAGAACACGCAGGACCGCACCTTCGCGGCCGCGCTGAAGCTCTTCCTCATCTCGCAGTAGGGCGCGCCGGGAGGACGACGGGCGTTCCGGTCGCGCCGTTCACGCCGCGCCACACCGCGACCCCCCACACCTCGCCCACGCGCTCGGCGGTGAGCACGTCGGCGGGCGTGCCCTCCGCCACGACCCGCCCGCTCGAGAGCACGACGAGGCGGTCGCACGACGCCGCCGCGAGGTTGAGGTCGTGCAGGACGGCCACCACGCACAGC
>DASWDS010000026.1:0-8364 GCA_036395165.1 Anaeromyxobacteraceae bacterium
CGAGCACCCGTAAGAAATTCAGAAGGTGCAGACGCGATTGACGAGGTCGCACTGGAACCCCGTCGGGCAATCGGTCGGCACGGTGCAGCGCGACGTGCAGTAGCCCTGGGCGCCGTTGCTATCCGCGCCGAGGCACTTCGCGTCGGCCACGCCGGCGCAGGCGGTGTCCTTGTTGGTTGAGGTGCAAGTCACACCAAACCCCGCGCCCTGCAGGAACGCGGCACAGGACGACGTCGGGAGTGGCGTGCACGCCGTCCCCTTGCTCGTCTGCGTGCAAGCGAGCCCCGACGGACAATCGACATCGGCCGTGCAGCCGTGGCTGCACACGTTCCCGCTGCCGCCGACAGAGATGCACATGCCGGGCTGCGACAGGCCGGCTGGACCCTTGGCGCAGCTCGAGTCGGACGAACAGGAAGCGCACACGCTGGCGCCGTCGCCGCCATCCGCCTTGCACTGGTGGTTCGAGCACTTGTACCCCGCGCCACACTGCGTGTCGCTCGTGCACGAGTAGCACCCGCCATCGCCGTCGCACTGGAGGTCGCCTGCGCAGCCGTTCGAGAGGCAGCCGCGGTGGCTCGTGTCGCTGTCCTCGACCTCCATGTCGAATTCTACGCTGTCGTCGTCGCTCGAGACGTCGACCGGGATCTCCTTCGGCTTCATGCCGCTCGCGCGAGCACGCACGGTGAAGCTCCCCTGCGGGATCGGGAAGAGCGTGCCGCCGCTGCCCCTCGCCTCGTCCCGGAGCGCGACACCCTCGACCTCGTAGGTCACGCCGTCCGCCTTGATGTCGTACGCACAGCGCGCCGTCACGCTGACGCTCCGCGCCTGCCGGAGCGTGTTCGCGTCGGCGTCGTCCGCGCGCGTCTTCATCGCCGCCTTCACCGGCGCGCCGACGATGTCGGCCCTGTTCGCGCCGTCGAAGAGCACGATGGACGCGGTGCCGGTCGCGGTCACCGGCACGCCACGGATCGTGTAGAACCCGTCCGCGTCGAGCTCCGCCTTCGTGTTCGCCTTGCCGAGCGCGTAGGCGAAGGCGCCGGGCTTCGCGCCGACGAGCCTGCCGGAGACCTGGCCGGTGGAGAGGTCGGGCGACTCGAGCCCGCCGCAGGCGGCGAGCAGGAGGACCGCCGAGAGGGCCGCGAGGACGGGGGCGCCGGGGTTTCTCGAGCTCACGCTCCTAGGACCCACGTACCCTGCGTATCGGCCACGCGCGCGCATCAGAATCGCCACCCGGCCCCGAAAAGGAGCTCCCCGAAGCCGCTCGACCGGTTCCTGCCGTCCACCTTGAGCAGGAGGAAGTCGAGCTGGGCCTCGGCGCCCAGCGTGAGCCGGCCCACCTGATAGGAGACGCCGCCCATGAGCCCCGGCGTCAGCGTGAGGTAGCTCTGCGCCGGAACGAGGTCGAGCTTGAACGAGCGCTGCAGGTAGACCATCGACAGCCGCGGACCGCCCAGGAGCTGCAGCCGCTCGCTCATCGGCAACGTGAAGCGCCACGGCAGCGCCGCGCCGGCCGCGAACGCGGTGTAGCTGTAAGTCGCCTGCTGTGTGCCGGCGGGCGTCGGCGCCGAGAGTGTCCCGGAGCCGCCTGTCCCGATGGCGTCGATGCGGAGGTTGACGCGATGCGACGGCCAGTCGCGGTAGGTCAGGGTGGCACCCGCGGCGACGACGGGGCCGAGCACGTCGCGGCGGTTGTTCGAGTCGAGGAACCCCATGACCGCGAGCCGGGGCGCCACCTCCCACGGGCCCTCCGTCCGGTTCGCCAGCGCCTCCAGGTCGAGCCGCTCGCCCGGCCCGAGGTTCACCGCGTCGTCGATGAGCGCCCGCCCCGAGCCCTTCGCGATCTGGATGCGGTGCTTGCCGGGATCGACTGCCGCGCCGCCGGGCAGCTCCGCCATGGGCCGGCCGTCCACGAGCAGCGTGAAGCCGTCGAGCCGCGCAGCGTAGCTGTAGAGCTCGGGCTTGCCGCGCCGCTGAACGTGGCCGACGAGGACGATCGGGTCCGCGCCGACCTCGGCCGTCTCGGCCGACGGCCGCTGCCGGCCGGCGGTGTAGTCGTAGGTCATCCGGCGCGCGTAGTCGTGCGCCTCGGAGACGGTCACGGCGCCGTCGCCGTTCCGGTCGTAGCCGATGCGCAGCGCCTCGACGAAGAAGTGGGTGTAGATGTCGTTCTCGAGCTTCTCGTCCTCGCGCGCCGTCTCGCCCCAGTCGCTCGCCGCGAGCACGACGCTGGCGCGGGAGACCTCCTCGATCGGGCGCACGAAGAAGCCCGCCTTCGTCCCGGCCAGCTCGCGCTGGACCTCTCCGGGGAGGAGCGACTTGCCGCCGCCGGAGTGGCAGGCGGCGAGGATGAGCACCTTCCGCCTCGACCGGAGCGCGTCGAACTCGATCTTGAGCTCGTCGATGGCGAGCGCCGTCCCGGGCACGTCGGCCATGCGCGTCTCGCGCGTCACCAGATAGCGCCGCATCTCGCCCCGCGCGTCGCGCGCGAGCGTGCCGTGCGAGGAGACGTAGACGAGGACCGTGTCGCGGTCGTCCTTCGCGGCCTCGGCCAGGCGCGCCATCGCCGCCTTCAGCTCCTCGCGGGTCGGTCCACCCTTCAACACCTCGACCTGGTCGAACGAGCCGTGCGCGGGGTCGCGCAGCACCGCGCCCAGGTCCTCGGCGTCCTTCTCCGTGTAGCGGAGCGTGTTCCACTCGGCGTCGTCGAACTGCCGGATGCCGACGAGGAGCGCCACCTTCTTCGGCGCGTAGGACTGGTCGAGCTTCGTGCGGGGGACGTCGATGGGGACGAGACGGCCCTTCTCACCGGAGCCGGCCGTGGCGCAGCCAGCGAGGACCACCGCCAGGGCGGCAGCCAACCGAGATCTCACGGCAGAACGGACCATCGAATGCTCTATTTACACTTGGCGGGGGCCCGGCACCCAGCCCGGGCCCCAAGCGGTTCTTTGCTTCACCTGACGGTGACTTCCACGACGTCGAGCGTCATGACCGACCAGCGGGGATCCTCGGCGCCGGCGCTCGCGCCGGTGGCGGCACGCGCGGCGGCCGCCAGATCGGCATCCGCGATCGGGTGGTCGCTCGCGATGAGGGCGAAGCGCTGCGTCCCGGCGAGGCCGTGCAGCGGGTAGGCAGCCGGGCGCCCGTTCTCCGAGACGTCCACCGCCCCGGCGCGGGCGACGTGCTGCTTCCAGACCACCTCGCTCTCGCCCGGGCCGATGCGGAGGAGCGCCACGTAGGCGGGCCGGCCGAGCTCGACCCGGAACGCGAGGCTCGCGCCGGAGGGGACGACGGCGCCGCTCTGGCCGCGATCGAGCTGAGCCTGGCCCCGGCCGGTGTCCACCACCGCGAACCGCAGCCGCGCCGGAATCACCTGCGCCGGCCGGCCCTTCTCGCCTTCCCCGCCGCCCCGATCGCCGAGGCCGCGGTTGCGGAGAACGGTGAAGCTCACGCCACCGACGAGGGCCACCGCCGCGGCCACCGCGAGCCACCGCGTCGCGCCCGAGAGCCGCGGACGCCAGCCGCGGACCTTGCGCTCGATCTGCCAGTACTCGAGCTCTCTGCCGGTCTCCTCGTCCGAGACGGGCGAGAGCTGGCTCAGCGCGGCGTCCACCGCGCCGTCGAGGTCGTCGGGCGGGAGCGACGAGAGGAAGGTCTCGCACTCGTCGCACGCCCCATCGAGGTGCTCCGCGAGCTTCCGGGCGGTTTCCGCATCCAGCTCACCCGAGCGGAGCTTCCGGTACGTGTCGAGATCCAGGTGCATCGGGCTCATGTCCACTCCCCGGACCTAGGACTCCTCGCCACGCAGCCTGGCCACTTCGGCGAGCACTTTTCGCTTCACCTTGGCCCGGAAACGCTCGAGACGCATCGTGATGGCGCTCTTCCCGACCCCCAGCCGCTCGGCGATCTCGCGCGCCGAGAGCTTCCCCTCCACGTAGAAGAGGTGGACCGTCTCCTTCTCCGGACCCTCCGGCAGCTCGGCGATGACCCGGCGCACCACCTCCACTTCGGCCTCCACGGTGGATTCCGGGGACTCGGCGGCCCCCTCCATCGTCTCCGCCTCGCGCCCGACGTCCTCCGCCAGCTCCTGCGACGAGCGCCGGCGCGCGAGCCGGGTGAGGGCGCGGTTGCGGGCGATGGTGAGGAGCCAGGGCCCGAAGCGAGCAGGCTCCTTGAGGCGAGCGAGGTTCTGGAACCCGCGCACGAACGCCTCCTGGATCACGTCGTCCACGTCGTCGCGGTCGAGCTCTCCGAAGGAGCGCGCGACGCGGAACGCCGCCGGCCGGTACTTGTCGTAGAGCGCGCGGTGCGCGGTCCGATCGCCCTGGATGGCGCGCGCGACGAGCGCGGCGTCCTCGGCGCCCGCCGCGGGCTCGGCGGCGGAGGGGGCGACCGTCAGGCGGCGCGGGGCGTCGGTCACGTCGCGATCGTACTACGGGACCTCGCGGACGAGTCCGCCTTTGTCGCCCTGCTCGGCGGCGGCTGGCTCCTCGCGCACGGGTACAAAGGCGGACTCGTCCGCGAGGAGCCAGCCGCCGCCGAGCAGGGCGACCGGGATGAGGTGCACCGCGTGGTACCCGATGGCGAATGCGAGCGCCGGCTCGCGCGCGACGCCGAGGCCCGACAGCGCCAGCACGCAGGCGATCTCGAAGGCGCCGGCGTTGCCGGGCGAGACGGAGGCGGCGGCCGAGAGCGTGGTCGCGAGCACGACGAGCAGGGAGGGCTCGATCCCGGCAGGAAGCCCGAATGCCCGCAGGCACAGGTAGGCGATGAGCACCTCCGCCGCCCAGCCGCCGAGCGCGAAGCACCACGAGAGCGCCAGCGCGCGCGGCCGTCCCACCGCCACGAGCCCCTGCCGCAGCCGCGCGATGACGCCGGCGACGCCGGTCCGCGCGACCGGCGCGGGGCCGCGCGGCCTGAGCAGCCACAGGGCCAGCAGCGCTCCGCCCGCGGCCGCGAACGCGACCGTGCCGGCGCTCCGGAGCCAGAGGGGGAGCGAGGACGCCGCGGCGAGCAGGCCGAGCGCGCCGAAGAGCGCGACGGAGCCGAGCAGGTGGTCCACCACCGCGGTGGCGGTGAGCGTCGCCATCGAGGCGCCGCTCCGCCGCGCCATGAGGTGGGCGCGGGCGAGGTCGCTCGCGCGCGCCGGCACGACGAGGCCGATGGCGTAGCCCGCCACCAGCGTGAAGAACGCGTCGCGCGCCTTCGCGCGCGGCTCGACGGGATGGACGATGGCGAGCCAGCGCCCCGACTGCATGACGAGGGCGAGGAGGTTCGCCGCGGCGGCGGCGAGGAGGAAGCCCGGGTGCGCCTCCGCGAACGCGCGCCGGATCTCGGCGGGATCGAGCTTGCGCGCGGCGAGGAAGGCGAAGACGGCGAGCGCCGCGATGCCGGCCCAGCGCAGCGCGCGGCCGAGCGCGCCGCGAGCCGCGCGCGTCTCGAGCGCGTCGATGGTGACGAACTCGTACCCCGCCTGGCGCCAGCCGCGGATGATGGCCGGGAGCGCCTCGGCCGTCTGGTCGCGGCGCGGGTCGATCCCGGGCGTGCCGCACCCGTCGTGCAGGAGCAGGATCTCCCCCCCGCGCATGCGATCGCAGGCGCGCTCCGCGATCGCGTCGGCCCCGGGCCGCTCGGTATCCCACACGCCACGCGTCCAGCCGACGAGCGTCAGGCGGCGGCGTCGGAGCGCCCGCCCGAGGATGGGACCCTTGAACCCGTGTGGCGCGCGGAAGTAGGGAGCGGCCTCGACCCCGGCGGCGCGGATGGCGTCCCGTCCGCGGTCGAGCTCGTCCGCCACCGCGCGCGACGAGGCGAAGTGCAGCTTGCGGTGCGAGTGGCCGTGCAGCGCGACGAGGTGGCCGCGGCGCGCCACGTCGCGCACGAGGTCGGGCCGGGCCTCGGCCGCCGTGCCCAGCACGAAGAAGGTGGCGCGCACGCCCGCGACGTCGAGCGCGTCGAGCACCGCCGTCGTGTCGGGACCCGGGCCGTCGTCGAAGGTCAGCGCCACCTGCCGCCCCTCGGGGCGACCGCCTCGGAGCGACGCGCCCGAGAGGTCCCAGCGCACCCAGTACGCCTGCAGCACGAGCGCGACGGCCCCGCAGGTGGCGAGGACGACGCCGGCGCCGAGCGCGGGGTGGCCGCGGTCGATCGCCGCCGCGCCGGCGGCGAGGAGCGCCGCGCCCGCGGTGATCGCCAGGGCGACGAGGAGCTTCTTGCGCCAAGGCATCAGCCCGTGACCCCGATCGAGCGGTAGAGCCCGAGCACCTCGGAGGTCACCTTGGGCCAGGCGAAGCGCTGGGCGGTGTGCTTCCCGTGCTCCGCGTAAGCCTGCGCCCGCACCGGCTCGCACGCGAGCCGCCGCAGCGCGCGCACCCAGGCTGCCACGTCGTCGAGCGGCAGCAGCTCGCCCTCGCGCCCGTGCGTCATGACCTCGCGGAAGCCGTCGATGTCGGAGGCGAGGATGGGCTTGCCGGCCGCCATCGCCTCGAGGAGCGTGATCCCGAAGCTCGCGATGGTCGTCGGCGCGCAGTAGACGTCGGCCGAGGCGTACCAGTCCGGCCGCTCGTCGAGGAGCTTCCCGGCGAAGACGACGTCCTCCACGATCTCGCTCGGAACCATGGCGCGGTAGCGCGGGAGGAGCGGACCGTCCCCGACCACGAGGAGGCGCGCGTCCACTTCCTTCCGCAGCTCGACGAAGGCGGCCAGCATCCGGTCGAGCCCGTTGCGTGGCTCGAGGCGGCCGACCCAGAGCACGTTCAGCTTTCCGTCGTCGAAGCGGCTGAGGCGGCGCCCCCGCCCGAAGCGCTCGGTGTCGACGCCGTTGGGGATGATCTGGAAGTCGGCCTCCAGGAGCCCCTCGAATGCGTGCAGGCACGCCCGCGAGACCGCCACCGCGGCGTCCAGCCGGTCGAGGTAGCGCTGCTGCGGGCCGCGGGTGAGTCGGAACCAGCGGCCGGGATGGAAATGGGTGTGGAAGGTGCCGACCACCGGACAGGTCGCGAAGTGGGCGGCCAGGTACGGCAGCACCGGCGTGAGCGGACAGTGGACGTGGACGACGTCGAAGCGCTCCCGCTCGAGCGTCTCGCGCATCCTCCTCGCGAGGAACGGACCCGTCGACACCCGCCCGAAGCTGCCGTTGTTGAAGATGGCGCGGCTCTTCGCGATCCGGAGCACGTCCGGCGCCGCCGCGTCGCCGGTGGGCGGCGGCAGGTCGGGCATCTCGCTCGTGATGATCTTGACGGCGTGCCCGAGCCGCCGCGCCTCGCGCGCGAAATGGTGCACGTGCTCCTGCACGCCGCCGATGCTCGGATAGTAGTATTCGCTGACGATCCCGATGCGCACGGGCGAGTCCTAACCCGGCGAGCGGAAGAACACTAGAGCGCTGGTCTACGGAGGCGAGGCCCGGCGCCGCTGCGGCATCGGGATGACGCGGGCGGCACGGCGCGGGACCTGCGCGCGGTGCCAGAGCGGGCGCAGCCGCGGCACGAGGGGAGCGAGCGCCAAGAAGGCGCCGAGCAGGGCGAGGAGGTTGAGCCAGTAGATGTGGAGTCGGACGAGCATCGCGCGCACGCGCAGGGCGGCGCGGGATGGCGCCTCGACTGCGTGGTGCGGAGTGTATGCGAGCCTGAGGTGCCCGCGGGCAACTTTCTGACCCGAGCGTGACACGCGCTTCGCGCCCCCTGGCTTTCACGGTAGCCACGCGCCGGGTGCCAGGCCAGCGGCTCCTGTGGCATGGTTGGCGCTGGTCCACGCGCGAGGACGAACCGTGCCCGACGCCCCTTCGCTCTCCGGCCGCCGCGTCGCCGCCCTGTCCCTGGTGGCGGCGGCCCTGCATGGCGTCTTCGACGCCATCACCTACCGCCTTCCGTGGGCGGCCCCGCCCTACCTCCGCCTGCAGGACGCGCCGGAGGCGTTCGAGCTGCTGTCGCCGCTCTCGGTGAGCGTCGCGGCGTCGTGCGTGAGCGGCGTCATCGCGGCCATCGCCATCGTGGCGGTCGAGCCCGGCCGCGGGCGGCGCGCCCTCTCCCTCGGCGCCGTCCTCACGGGCTTCTGGCTGCTCTCGGCGGTGCTGATGCGCCTCACCTGGCTCTCGACGCCGTGGAGCGTGGCCAGCGTCGGCATCCTGTGCGGGATCCCGCGCGGCTTCGCGATCGGCGCCGTGCTGGCGCGCCTCGCGGGCGCGCGCGGCGATCTCAACGCCGCGCCGGTCCGAGGGGCCTGAGGGTCCGCGGGGCGGCCTCGAGCTGTCGCGCCCGCTCGTCCGCCTCGCGCGCCTTCGCGAGGTCGCCGTGGCGCCGGTGGAACATCGCCAGCCGGCGCTGCGCGCTCGCGTCCGCCGGGGCGAGCCGCGCGAGCTCCGCGAGCTCG
>DASWDS010000027.1:0-4419 GCA_036395165.1 Anaeromyxobacteraceae bacterium
CGCGAGCACCGGCGCCAGCGCGCCGTCGTGGTTCCTCGCGAACACGGCGTCCACCGGCGGGACGTAGCCGGCGCGCACCGTGGCCCCGTCCGCCTCGAAGGCGCAGCGCTCGGCGCCCGGCAGGGCCGCGTCGGGCCCGCAGCCGCCGAGATCGTCGCCGAGCGCCAGCGCGAGATCGAAGGGCGACCGGCGGTGCGCCGCGGCGGCGGCGCGCATCACCGCCCGGCGCTGGATCGACTCCGAGTGCAGGTCGCCGAAGAAGAGGACGCGCAGCGCGGGGAGCTGATCGGGCGGCTGCTGGGCCGTCTCGGGCGCCGACATCGCATAGCGCGGGCTCGAGAGGCCGCAGCCCGCGAGCGCGGCGGCCGCGAGGGCGGTCAGCGGATGGGCGGCGCGGGGCACGGGTCGCGGAGGATGCCCGCCCTGGGTGACGATCTCGTGCCGCTCGCTCCTGCGTCCTCCACGACCGTCAGGATCTCGGCCCCGTCGCGCGTCACCACGACGGTCTGCTCGAACTGGGCGGCCCGCTGCCCGTCCGCGGTCGCCGCCGTCCAGCCGTCCGGCCACACCACGTGCTCGGGCCGTCCCATGGTGAGCATGGGCTCCACGGTGAAGACCATGCCCTCCTCCATGACCGTTCGCGAGCGCGGCTCGTAGTAGTGGAGCACCTGCGGGTCCATGTGGAAGTCCTCGCCGATCCCGTGACCGCAGAACGCGCGGACGACGCCGTAGCCATGGGCGGTGGCGTGCCGCTCGATGGCCTTGCCGATGTCGGAGATGGGCCGGCCCGGCTTCACCGCCGAGATGCCGAGCTGCATGCTCTCTCGCGTCACGCGCACCAGCCGCCGCGACGCCTCGTCCACGTCGCCGACGAGGAACGTCGCCGAGCAATCGCCGTGGACGCCCTCGAGGTAGATCGTGACGTCGAGGTTCACGATGTCGCCGCTCTCGAGCGCGCGCGAGTCGGGGATGCCGTGCAGGATCACCTCGTTCACCGAGGTGCAGAGCGACTTCGGGTACCCGTGGTAGTTGAGGGTGCTCGGGTAGCCGCCGCGCGCGACGTACGCCGCGTGCACGATCGCGTCGATGGCGTCGGTCGTGACGCCCGGTCGCGCCGCGCGCCCGCCCTCGGCGAGCACCTCCGCGGCCGCGCGGCAGGCGCGACGGATCTTCTCGAGCCGCGCCGCCGGATCCGCCATCCGCGGCGCCGGACGCGGCCGCCCCGTCACCGCATAGTTGGGGCGCGCGATCTCCGGCGGGACGGCGCGCCGCGGAGAGACGATGCCGGGCCGCACGGCTCCTGCCCGGGCGGCTGGACGCGCGTCGGGCCCGGCCGCGCCGTCGGCGTCGCGATGGCACTTCTTGTACTTCTGCCCGCTGCCGCACCAGCAGGGATCGTTCGCCCCAGGCTTCACCCGTCGTTTTCTAAGGTCGATCGGGGCTGGGCGCCAGGGCCGTCATGCGCCCGCCGGGCGCCTCGGCAGCCGGACCTGGAAGACGCTCCCCTGGCCGGGCACGCTCGTGACGGCGATGGTGCCGCCGTGCGCCTCGACCAGCATCCGGGACGTGTAGAGCCCGAGCCCCATCCCCTCGAACCGCAGCGAGCTGCCGGCCCGGAAGTAGCGCTCGAACAGGTGAGGGACGTCGTCGGGCGCGATCCCCTGCCCGTGGTCCTCCACCGCGACGTGGACCTCGTCGGGCCCTCCCGAGAGGCGCACGACCACGTCGGAGCCTGGCGCCGAGTACTTGAGGGCGTTCGTGAGGAGGTTCACCAGCACGCGCTCGATCCGGCTCGGATCCGCTGCGATGGTGAGGACGCCGTCCCCCACCTCCACGCGGACGCGCTCGGTGTCGTATGGCGCGGCGAGCCGGCGGCGGAGGTCGCGGACCATCTCGACGAGGTTCACCTCGGTGCGCTCGAGCCTGAGCTTGCCCGCCTCGAGCAGCGCCGACTCGACGAGGTCGTTCAGCATGCCCGCCATGCGCTGCGCGCTCGTCACGATCGCCTCGACGCGCGCCCGGAAGGCGTCCGGCGCCTCCGCTCGCCGGCCGAGCAGCTTCGCCTGGGCGACGATGATCCCGAGCGGCGTCCGCAGGTCGTGCGCGATCATGCGCGAGAGGTCCTCGCGCTGCTCCTGGAGGTTCCGCAGGCGCGTCACGTCGGCGACCGAGAGCACCGCGCCCACGATGGAGCGGTCCGGGGCGAGGATGGGCGCCGCGCCGACCGTCGCCCAGAGCGTCCGCCCGTCGGCGAGGTGGACCCCGATCGGCATCCCGTGGATGACCTCGCCGCGCAGCGCCGCCACGACCGGCAGCCGCTCGCGCGGGATCTCCCGTCCCTGATGGTCCACGAAGCGCTGGGACGCCAGGCGATCCTCGATGCGCTGCGCGCAGGCCTCGTCCGAGTAGCGCAGCATCTCCCGAGCGCTCGGGTTCATGCGCGTGATGCGTCCGTCCGGGCCGAACAGGACGAGCCCGTCCGCCATCGAGGAGAAGATCGACTCGAGGTACGCCTCGGAGCGCGCGAGCAGCCGCAGCGCGCCCTCCGCCGTGCCGGTCGCGGCCTCGGCCGCGTACCGGTCGCGGGCCTCGCTGCGGACGCGGTGCTCGAGCGTCTCCTCCCACTGCTTGCGGCGGGTCACGTCCACGGCAAGCGCGACGGCGCGCGCGGGGCAGCCGCTCACGTCGAGGAAGGCGCGCCCGCGCTCCTCGATCCACCGCTGGTCGTCGGACGCGAGCCGGAAGGCGCACACCCATCGCTCGCCGCGGGCGCGCGCGCGCCCGAGCGCCGTCGCGCGGGGCGCGCGATCGTCCTCGTGCACCAGCGCGTCGAGCGCGTCGAGGGTGGCGGGCGTTCCGCCGAGGAGCGCCGGCGCGCCCGTGGAGAGCTCGATTCGGCCGCTCGCGGCGTCCCACGACCACGCGCACGCGCTCCCCAGGGCGAGGGCGTCGTCCAGCCAGCGGCGCGCGGGCCATGAAGGCGGAAGCCCGGCCCCGTCGTCGTTCCACTCGAGCGACTGCTCAGGAAGCATCTGGCGCTCCCCCCCGGGATCGCGCGTGACTCTTCGGATGAGGTGAGAATCATACCCCCGACGGGAGCCGCACCAAGCGTGTGATTCCCGGCATCGCCGATCTCCTCGTGATTTCGAGGGGTCACGTTCCAGCGGCTTCTTGCCGCACGGCACCTACACCCCTCCGCCACGGGCGCGCCGGGGGCAGACGGCGGGGTCCCTGTTGGGATATCTCTGCGCCTCCATGAAGCGCCTCGCAGTCCTCGGCTTCCTCGCCCTGCTCTACCTGCCCGCGCTCGGCAGCTCGTCCTCGGGGACCCATCCGGACGAGTCGTACTACCTCGGCATCAGCGCGGAGATGGACGCGAACGGCGCGTGGCTCACGCCCACCATCGACGGCCAGGCGAAGTGGTTCAAGCCGCCGCTCCTCTACTGGGCACAGCGGCTCTGCTACGCGCTCTTCGGCCGAGGGTTCTTCGGGGGCCGCCTGCCCGCGGCGGCCGCCGCCATCGCGCTCGCGCTCCTCACCGGCGCGCTCGCCCGCCGCATGTACGGCGAGCGGGCGGGGACGCTCGCGACGCTGCTCGTCGGCAGCACCTTCGGGTGGGTGAAGTTCGGCCGCATCGCGATGATGGACGCGCCCATGGCGCTCGCCTTCACCGCCGCCGCGTATGGCGTCTGGCGCGCCTCCGAGGAGGATCGGCCGCGGCAGCTCCTGTGGGCCGGCCTGGGCGCCGGCGCCGCGTTCATGCTGAAGGGCCCCGTCGGCGCGGTGCTGGTGCTGCTGCTCGCAGGCGGCTTCCTCGCGCTCAGGCGCCCGGCGCTCCTCGCGACACGCCACACGGCGGCCGCCTTCGCGCTCGGCGCCGCCCTCGGGCTGCCCTGGTACGCGCTCTCCTTCGCGGTCCACGGGCAGCGCTTCTACGACTTCTTCGTGGTGGAGCAGAACCTCGATCGGTTCCGCCACCCGTGGACGCTCGCGGGCGAGGCGACGCTCCTGGTCGGCTTCCTCGTGTTCCTCCTCCCGTGGACGCTGCTCGTCCTCGCCGCCATCCCCTCGCCACGGCGGTGGCGCGAGCCGGACGTCCTCCTCCCGCTGGTGTGGATCGGCGCGGTGCTGCTCGTCTTCACCATCCCGTCGCTCAAGTGGCCGCACTACGGGCTCGGCTGCGCCCCGGCCGCCGCGCTGCTCGCGTCGCGCGCCGCCTCGCCGCGATGGGCGCGCGCCGGCACGGCGCTCCTGCTCGCCGCCATCGCCTTGGCGGCCCTCGCCGCGCTGCGCTGGCCGCTCCCGCCGGCTGCCGCCGCGGCCGCCGCCGGGACGGGAATCGCGCTCGCCGCCGCCGCCGTCCTCGCCCTGCGCGACCGCCTCGAGGCGAGCGCCGTCGCCGCGGGGGCCGGGATCGCG
>DASWDS010000028.1:0-1665 GCA_036395165.1 Anaeromyxobacteraceae bacterium
GCTGCTCTACATCAGCGTCTTCTTCTCGGTGTGGTCCGCCTGGAACTACTTCGCGGGCTTCGTCGACGCGGTGTACGCGAAGGACGCGCAGGCGGAGCGTGAGGAGCAGGAGCAGAAACGGAAGGCGGCGCGCTAAAACAAATCGCGAACCCTCGCTTTAGCCTAGCTCGAGCTCGCCGCCGCCGCGGTCGCGAGCAGCCGGTCGCAGGCCGCGAGGACCGCGCCGGCGTCGCCCTCGCCGCGCGGCTCGGCCGCCTCGAAGGCGGGCAGCTCGTGGCGCCAGCGGCGCGCGTCGCCGGACAGGAAGACGCCCACGGTCGGCGTGCCGACCGCGACGGCGAGGTGCATCGGCCCGCTGTTGTTCGAGACGCACAGGCGCGCGCCGCGCAGGAGCGCCGCGAGCTCGGCCAGGCCGGTGGGCGGCGCGAGCCGGGCCTCCGAGCCGTCCGCCACCGCGCGCGCGATCGGCTCCTCGCCGGGGCCCCACACGACGAGCACGGCGAGGCCGCGCGCCGCGAGCCCGCGCGCGACCGCCGCGTGGGCCGCGGGAGGCCAGCGGCGATCCGCCATGCGCGCGCCCGGGTTCAGCACCGCGTAGGGGCCGCCCACGCCGGCGCGAGCGAGCAGCGCCCTCGCTGGCGCCGGGTCTCCGCCGAGCTCTGTCTCCGGCGCGAGGCCGCGCGGCTGGAGGCCGAAGGGACGGAGCAGCTCGAGCTTCGCCTGCACCTCGTTCACGTTGGCGGCGTCGTGCGCCACCGGGTGGGAGAGGAAGCGCGCGCTCTCGCCGCGCAGGTGCCCGACGACCGCGCCGCCTGCGCCCGCGATGCGCGCGAGGAGCGACGCCGTGAGCGAGAAGCCGGACCAGTGGCCCGCCTCGACGACCACGTCGTAGCGCTCTCGCCTGAGCTCCAGGAGCAGCCGGACGAGCCGCCACGGCCGGCGGAAGGCGAGCCGCTTCTCGAACGGGATGACGCGGTCCACGTGCCGGCTCGCGACGACCGAGGACTGGCGCGCCGCCGCCAGCAGGTGCAGCTCCGCGTGCGGGAGCCCCTGCTTCAGGGCGCGGAGGAGTGGCGTCGTGAGGAGCTGGTTCCCCACCCGCTCGTCGGAGCGGATGACGAGCACCTTGCGGAGCTCGGGCGCGGGCGGGATGGGGCGGCGCGGCGTCGGCCAGAGCGCCGTCGCGACCGCGACGACGATCCGGCGCCCCGCCGAGCGCGCCCACGAGGCGGCCGCGCTCCGCCCGCGCGCGCCGCCGATCTCGCGCTCGAGTCGGGCGAGCCAGCGCGCCTTGTCGGCGTCGTACCTCGCGTAGAGGCGCGCCAGCGTGAGCCCGGCGGCGCCGTCGAGGAGCCCGAGCCAGAGCACGTACCGGCGCAGGAACCCGAGCGGCCAGCGCAAGGCGTCCCACGCACGGCGGCGCTGCCCGTCGCGGTAGCGCTCGCGCGCGACCTGCTCGGCGTAGCGCGCGAGCTTCCGCTCCGCGTCGGCGGCGTCGCGGAACCCAGCGTGGTCGCAGCGGCCGGGGAGGTCCGCGACCGGCCCCCGGACCCTCAGCTTCGGGTGGACGGCCGAGCCGGTCCAGGCGGCGCCCTCGCGCCGCACCACGCGGACGCGGCGGTCGCGCCACATCTGGCCGAAGCGCACGGGTCGCCCGGCGAAGCG
>DASWDS010000029.1:0-7033 GCA_036395165.1 Anaeromyxobacteraceae bacterium
CGGTGAAGGTGCTCGACTTCGGCCTCGCGCGGTTGCTCGGGAGCGCCGGCGCGCACGGCGGCACGCCCGCTTTCATGGCGCCGGAGCAGTGGCGCGGGGAGCCCGACGACGAGCGGACGGATCTCTTCTCGCTCGGGTGCGTGCTGCACTACATGCTCACGGGCGCGCTGCCCTACGCCGTCGAGCGCGGCCGGAGCGCCGCGCTCGATCCCGGCCCCGCCCCGGCGCCCGACCTCCCGGGGGCGCCGCGAGCCCTCCCGCGCCTCGTCCAGCACCTGCTCGCCAAGGATCCGCGCTCTCGTCCCGCGAGCCCGGCGGCGGTCCTGGAGGAGCTCATCGCGATCGGCCGCCGCCTCGACGCCCCGGCCATCGCGCGCCGCCGGCGCCGGTTCCTGCTCGCCGTCGCCACCGCGGCCGGGCTCGGCGCGCTCGTCGGCACGTACGTCGTGCGCACGCGCGTGGCCGCGCCCCGCGAGCGGCTGACGGTGGTGGTGGCCGACGTCGTGAACGAGACGGGGGAGAAGGACCTCGACGGCCTGTCGGGGCTGATCATCACCTCGCTCGAGCAGTCGCACCGCCTGGCGGTCCTCACGCGGTCCCGGGTGTTCGACCTCACGCGGAAGTGGAAGATCGGGGAGGCCGATCGCATCGACGAGCACACCGCGCGCGAGGTCGGGCGCCGGGCCGGGGCGAAGGCGCTCCTCGCCTCCATCCGCCGCTTCGAGAACCTCTACTCGCTCGAGCTGAAGGCGCTCGATCCCGCGGCCGACTCCTACCTCTTCACGCTGGAAAAGCACGGCAACGGCAAGGCGAGCATCCCCGGCCTCATCGACCTCGTCTCGGAGGCGACGCGGCGCGATCTGAACGAGCGCGAAGCCGACGTGCGCGCCTCGGAGGTGCGGGTGGCGCAGGCGGTCACGGCCAGCCTGGAGGCGTACCAGCATTACTTCGCCGGAGTGGACTGCGTCGATCGGCCGTCGCGCGGGGAGAGCTGGACCAGCGTCGGCTCCTGCGCGGAGCTGTTCCGGAAGGCGCTCGCCATCGATCCGACCTTCGCGCTCGCGCACTATCAGCTCGCCTGGATCGAGGCGTCCGAGCACACCGGGGACGCCGCCACCTCGATCTCGGAGGCCATGCGTTTCATCGACCGCGCGCCGGCGAAGGAGCGGCTCGTGATCCGCGCCTGGAAGGCGCACCTCGATGGGCACGACGACGACGCGCTTGCGCTCTACGGCAAGGTGCTCGGCGCCTTCCCCGAGGACAAGCAGGCGCTGTTCCTCGTGGGGGATCTCCGTCATCACCGCGGGGAGATCGCGCACGCCGTTCCCTATTTCGAGCGGGCGCTGGCGCTCGACCCGACTTTCGAGTGGGTCCTCGATCACGTCACCGACGATCTCGGCGCCCTCGGCCGGCAGGACGAGCTCCGGCAGCACGTCGAGCGCTGGTCTCGCCTGCCGCCCTCGCCGCGCACGGATCACGCGCTCGTCAAGGCCCACGCCTGGCTGGGCGAGCTCGACGCGGCGGCGAGCACGGCGCGCCGCGCGCTCGCGCAGGGCGGCGAGGCGGCGACCCTCGATCTCGCCAAGGTGCTCGTCCTCCGGGGCGAGATGGGCGCCGCGGAGACGGAGCTCCGGGCGGCGCGCGGGGCAGGGGCTCGGGCCGAGATCTGGCTCGCGAACGTGGTCCGCGCCCAGGGGCGGCGCGTGGAGGCGCTCTCCATCCTCGATTCGCTCCGCTCGGTCGAGCCCGAGGCCGGCTTCCACTTCGGGCGCGCGCTGCTCCTCCTCGGCGACCCCGACCTCGAGCCCGCGCTCGCGGAGGCGCGCGACGTCGCGATGGCAGACCGCGACTTCGGGGGATCGCTGTCCATCTGGCTCGCCTTCCGGGGCGAGCTCGAGCGCGCGGACGCGCTCGCGAGCGCGCTGCCCCCGGGCTCTTCCCGGCGCGGGCTCTACGACGCGATGCGGTCATGGCGCACGGGCGAACGCGCCGCCGCGAAGCAGGCGCTGCGCGCGCTCGACGCGACCGATCCTCTGCCTTACGACGCCCCCGCGCCGTCGTACCTCCTCGCCGAGGTGTGCGCGGACGACGGCGACGATGCCTGCACGGTGGAGGCGGTCCAGCGGTTCCAGGGTCTCTGGCCCAACGGGCTCTGGCGGAGCTGGGCGCTCCCTCGTTCGATGTTCCTCGCGGCGGCGGCCCACGCTCGCCTCGGGGACGCGCCGCGCGCGCAGGCGGAGCTCGAGCGCCTGCTCGCGCTGAGCGCTCGAGCGGACCGCGATCTCACGCTCCCGAGGGAGGCGCGGGCGCTGCGCGAGCGGGTCCGCTGATCGGCGCTCCGCTCCCCTGGCAGGCCGACCCGATCTGGGTCAGTTGAAGGCTTTGCACGGACGGCGTATCTACGAATAGTCAAACCCCGAACGTGCCGGCTCGACGCGGCCGAGCTTCTTGGCAAGGCGCTCGCGCGGCTGGCCATCACGCCGACGCAACACGTCGGCCCGGAGGGACGTCATGGCGGGATCCTGCGGAGCAAGCGACCACATCCTCTACTATTACTCGACCCAGTCGCTCCTCCTCGACCAACGCACCGCGCAGGGGTGCGATCCTCAATACTGCATGTACGAGTACGAGTACGGCAAGGACGCCCGGTGCCCGGACCGGAAGAACGAGAAGGGAGAGATGGAGAGGACGTGCCAGTGGGACCCGGGACAGTTCCACGGACCGTTCCACCCCGAGTACGGTCACCCCCTCAAGCCGTGTCCGCCGCTCTGGGCGGAGCTGAAGCCGGAGCATGACGCCCTCTTCGAAAAGAGTGGCGGGCCCGCGCTCGATCTCAAGGGCGTGGTGACGCAGCTCCACAAAAGCTGGAGCAGGATCGGCGAGCTGGACGACCAGTGCTGGAAGGGCGAGTTGCCTCCCGAGGGTCTCGTGGCGATGCAGGCCGAGCGGCAGCACTTCCGCCGGCTCATCCACCGCTGGTCGCAGCTCCTGCGCGAGCGGAAGTGATCCTCGTCGTCTCTCACGCCGGGGACGAGCATTACCGGGCGGTCGCCGCCGCGCTCGCGCGCGCGGGCGCGGCGCACGCGCTCCTCGACACGGCGCGGTTTCCACAGGAGACGCGCCTCGCCCTTGCATACAACGGCGGCGGGCGGAGCTCGCTCGACCTTCCCGGCGGCCCGAGCGTCGATCCGGACGACGTGTCCGCCGTGTGGTGGCGGCGCCCGTTGCCGTACGTCCCGCACCCGGAGCGGCAGAGGGACGCCGGGTTCATCCGCCGCGAGTGCCACGAGGCGCTCTCGGGGATGTGGCTCGCGCTCGATGCGCTGTGGGTGAACCACCCCTCGCACGACGAGGCGGCGACCCACAAGCCGTATCAGCTCGCCCTGGCGGAACGGCTCGGCCTCGCGGTGCCCGCCACGCTCGTCACGAACGATCCGGCCCAGGCGCGTGCGTTCGTGGAGGCGCGCGCCCCGGCTCGCCTCATCCACAAGGCGCTCTCCGCCACGCCGGACGACTGGCGCGAGACGCGCTTCGTCGGCCCCGCCGAGCTGGCCGGCATCGACGCGGC
This sequence comes from Anaeromyxobacteraceae bacterium, assembly GCA_036395165.1. GTDB lineage: Bacteria > Myxococcota > Myxococcia > Myxococcales > Anaeromyxobacteraceae > Anaeromyxobacter_A. The sequence goes on from DASWDS010000029.1 coordinate 3,569, forward strand.
ACGCTACGCTCCCGTCGTCTTCCAGGAGTACGTGGAGGGCGTGGACCTCCGGGTGACCTTCGCCGGCGAGCGCGTCTTCGCCGCGGAGATCGACGCGCGGGGGACGAGCTGCCCGCAGGACTTCCGCGTCGATCTCGAGCACGCCCGCGTGGCGCCCGTGGAGCTGCCGCGAGGGGTCGAGGATCGCCTGCGCCGGCTCGTCTCGGAGCTCCGGCTGCAGTACGCCGCAGTGGACCTGCGCCGCCGGGCGAGCGGAGAGCACGTCTTCCTCGAGCTCAATCCGGCGGGCCAGTGGCTGTTCGTCGAGGAGCGGACGGGACTGCCCATGACGGCCGCCCTGGCCGGCCTGCTCGCGTCCGCGCGGCCGCGCTGAGAGCGCGGCGCCAGATGGATCGGCCACCGAGCGGCGCTGACGAGGCCCGTGCCCGTTGCCCAGGCGGTTCGCCTACAATCTGCCCGGCTGCCGGACATGACCTTCGATCTGCAACCCTCGCCAGAGGCCTCGCTGCCGGACGGCAGCGACGCTCCTACCGGCGGCGCGGCCGACGCCCTCACGCGCCTCCTCGAGGAGCTGGCTCGCACGCCGGAGGCGCAGATCGGCGAGGCCTGGCAGAAGAAGCTCACCCCGGGCGAGGTGGTGGGGCGGTTCGAGCTCGTGCGCGAGGCGGGCCGCGGCGGCTTCGGCATCGTCTACGAGGCACGCGACATGGAGCTCGGCCGCCTCGTCGCGTTCAAGGCGCTCCGACCCGGCCGTGCGCTCGACGAGAAGCAGGTGGAGGGCCTCCGGCGGGAGGCCGAGGCGGCGGCGCAGCTGAACCACCCGAACGTCGTCACGATCCACGACTTCGGGAGCTGCCCCGCGGGCCCGTTCCTCATCATGGAGCTGCTCCGCGGCGCCCCGCTGTCACGACGCATCGACCCGGGCCCTCTTCCCCCGCAGGAGGCCGTCCGCGTCGCGAGCGAGGTAGCACAGGCCCTCGTGCACGCGCACGCCGCCGGGGTGATCCACCGTGATCTGAAGCCGGGCAACGTCTTCCTGTGCGGAGACGGCAAGGTGAAGGTGCTCGACTTCGGTCTCGCGCGGCTGCTCGGCGCGGGCGGCGCCCGCGGTGGGACGCCGGGCTACATGGCCCCCGAGCAGTACCGCGGCGAGAACGAGGACGAGCGGACGGATCTCTTCGGCCTGGGCGTCCTCCTGTACCGGATGCTCACCGCGAGGATGCCCTTCGAGGTGAAGGGCGGGCAGAGCACCGTCCTCGACGCGACGCCCTCGCCGGAGCCCGCGGCGAAGCACATCCCGCCTCCCCTCTCCGCGCTGGTCGGCAGGCTCCTCTCGAAGGACCCCGCGGGCCGCCCGCCGTCGGCGCTCGAGGTCGTGGACGAGCTCGCCGACGTCGCGCAGGCGCTCGATCCCGTGGCGCTGGCGCGCCGGCACCGGCGCCGGCTCGCCGCGGGGTCGCTCGTGGCGCTCGCGGCCGCGCTCGGAGCCGCTGTGGGACTGGGGATGCGCGCCCTCAACGCGCGCGCGCTCGAGCACGTGACGGTGGCGGTCGCCGACGTCGCGAACGAGACCGGCGAGGCCGATCTCGAGGGTCTCTCGGGGATGCTCATCACCTCGCTCGAGCAGTCGCGCAAGCTCCACGTGCTGACGCGCTCGCGCCTCCGCGACGAGCTGAAGAAGCTCGGGCGCGAGGACGCGCCACGCATCGACGAGCCGCTCGCGCGCGAGGTGGGGCGCGCCACCGGGACGCAGGCGCTCCTGCTCGCGTCGCTGCACCGCTCCGCGAACGTCTACAGCCTCGAGCTGCGGGCGCTCGACCCGGTCGAGGACGAGCACCTCTTCACCATCTCCGAGAAGGTGGATGGCAAGGCGAACGTCCCCGCGCTCGTCGAACGCCTCTCGGAGCGAGCCCGGCGGAAGCTCCGCGACCCGATCGACGAGCCGGGGGCCTGGCGCGCCGAATCGGGCGGCGCGAGCTCGCGCGACCTCGATGCGTACCGCCACTACTTCCTCGGCGTCGATTGCGAGGATCGGGCGGGCCCGGTCGGCTGGGGACGCTGCGCCGAGCACTTCGAGCGCGCGCTCGCCGTGGACCCCGGCCTGGCGCTCGCGTCCTACGAGCTCGCGTTCCTCGCGGGAGCGGAGCAGAGCGATCCGGCCACGAGCGCCCGGTACATCTCGGAGGCCACGCGGTCGGCGGAGCGCACGCCGCCCAAGGAGCGGACCCTCATCCTCGCGTGGAAGGCGCACCTCGACGGGCACGACGACGAGGCGCTGGCGCGCTACCGGGGATTGCTCGAGCGCTATCCGGAGGAGAAGCGCCTCCTGTATCTCACGGGCGATCTCCTGCACCATCGCGGCCAACACGCCGAGGCGGCCAGGTACATGCGGAGAGTCCTCGAGCTCGACCCGCGCTTCGAGTGGGCGATGGACCACCTCGCCGCCGAGCTCATCGCGACGGGCCAGCTCGACGAGGTGCGCGCCTGGTTGCCGCGCTGGGACGAGGCGCCCCCGACGCCCACGGCGCTCCATGCCATCGCGCGGTCGCGCTTCGCGCTCGGCGATGCCGCCGGGGCGCTCGCCGCCGCGCGGCGGGCGGCGGCCTTGGGGCACGCCGATCGTGCCGCGCTGGACGCCGCCTCGATCCTGTTCTCGTCCGGTGATTTCCGCGGCGCGGAGGCGGAGCTGCGGCGCGCCCTGACGGGCGCGGGCGACGAGATGCTGCGGCTGCGCCTCTCCATTGCGCTGGCGGCGCAGGGGCGGCTGCGCGAGGCCCTCGCGCTCCACCGCGACCTCGCCCCCTGGTTCGAGAAGGACCGCGACATGCCCGAGTGGCACCGCGGGCGGGCGCTCCTCCTCTCGGGCGCGGGGCGCGCCGCCGAGGCGCTCGCGGAGGCGCGCGCCACCGCGTCCGTCGACCGCGAGCTCGCGGCCACGCTGGCCGTCGACGTCGCGCTCGCCGGCGATCGCGCCGGCGCGCAGGAGCTCTCGGCGGGCGTTCGCCCGGGATCGCAGGAGCAGGAGGCGTGGCAGGCCTTCGTGGAGTGGCAGCGCGGCGACCTGTCCGGTGCGCGGATCCGGCTCCTCGCGCTCGACGCGGTCGACCCCTCGCCGGCGCGCACGCCGCCGCCGAGCTTCGTCCTCGCCGAGCTGGCGGGGTCGACAGGCCACGACGCGCAGGTGGTCGAGGCGGTGCGCCGCTACCAGACGCTGTGGGCGATGGGGCCCCGCAACGCGAGCGCCTCGCCGCGCGCGCTCCTCCTCCTGGCCCGCGCCGAGGAGCGCCTCGGCCAGGTCGAGCGCGCGCGCGAGCTCGCGGATCGCCTGCTCGAGCAGCTCGGGCGGGCCGACGCGAGCCACCCGCTCGCGAGGGAGGCGGCGGCGTTCCGGGCGCGGCTCGCCGTCCGGCCGTCGGGAGCCACGCCGTGACGGCGAGCGCGATGTCGTCGGCGACGAGCTCTTGA
>DASWDS010000030.1:0-20000 GCA_036395165.1 Anaeromyxobacteraceae bacterium
CGACAGAAAGGCGTGTCGCTCAGTTAGCATTCACCGTCAGGCAAACCTCAAATCCCTTTTCCCGGCCAAGCAGCTCGTCCGCGCTAACGTTCAGGACTGAGGCGAGTCGGGCCAGTGTCGGCACACTCGGCAGGGTCGCGCCGCGTTCGATGCGCGAGAAGAACTCCAGACTGAGTTCCGCCCGCTCGGCCGCGTCTTCCTGCGTGAGGGCCTCGAGCGCACGAGGTGTCGAGCCACTCCCGGACGACCGAGGTGGAAAGGGCGTTCTCGGGCTATCGCTGAGTAAACCCCTGTCCGGCGCGCGCCCGAACCTGCTCGGCACCAAGCAAGTCGGTGCGCACTATGAGTTGTTGTAACGGGGGAGGGATCGTCGATGCGGCATATCAAGGCTCTCACGCTCGGGATTCTCGGAATGCTCGCCGGCGCTGCCGGGGCGCAGCAGCCTGCCGCGGCGCCAGCGCCGCAGAACGTGCGCGGGGACGTCGTCGCGCTCACGGGCAAACAACTCGTAGTCAAGTCGCGCGGTGGCGAGGCCACCGTGAAGCTCGCCGACAACGCCAGCGTGGGCGTGGTCGCAAAGGCCGATGCGACCGGCATCGGAAATGGCGCTTATCTCGGCGCGGCCGCGGTGCCGCAGCCGGACGGCACGCTCCGCGCAATCGAGGTGCACGTGTTACCCGAGGCGTGGCGCGGAAAAGGCGAAGGCCATCGGCCGTGGGACCTGCAGCCGGGCAGCACGATGACCAGCGCGACGGTCGGCGAGTCCAAACCGCCCGGCGAGAGGTCGCAGCCGCCGAGCACGATGACCAACGCCACGGTCGCGAACGTCTCGCCGGAGGGCGCAGGCCGCAAGCTCGCGCTCGAGTACAAGGGTGGCGAGAAGACGGTCGTCGTACCCCCCGATGCTCCGGTCGTCACGGTCGAGCCGGGTGATCGGTCGCGGCTCGTGCCGGGCGCGCACGTCGTCGCGGTGGGGTCGCGACAACCAGATGGCACGCTGCTGGCGCAGCGCGTGTACGTTGGCAAGGACGGGGTTGTCCCGCCGATGTAGGGCGGCGCGCCCAAGGGCCCGTACGCAGCGGCAGCAGCTCGTCGACTACCTCGCTGACTGCTGCTCCGCGTGCAGACGCACCCTTAGTCTAGGTGACGCGCCTCCCACGCGGTGAGCTGGACGGAGCCGGCGATCCGGACGACCACACCGACCGCGATCGGTACGGCGCGCGCCAGCGCCGACTGCTGCATCTCGATCGCCGCCAGCGCGACGCCCAGCTGAAACGCGGCCATTCCGGACACGGTCCAGACGAACAAGTAACCCACGCCCACGAGCGCGGTCAGCCGACCGAGGCGCGTCTCGCCTGTCCTGCCAACGGCCTGGCGGTAGCGCCGCAGCATCGGGACCAAGGACGGCAGCATCATCGCCACCATCATCAGGACCCACATTCCAAGGAACGACGCCGCGGCGCCGGGCCACGTCTGTCCGGGCATCCGCATCCACGCCATCGACATCGTCCAGCCGCCGGGCATCGGCATCTCGCCCATCGCCGACATGGACGCGCACCAGACGATCGTCACCGCCGCGCTGGCAGCGAAGAGCAGTGCCGAGACGCCAAGGAACGCTTGCTGGGAAGATCGCTCGGAAGCCATGCGTCGTGAGAGCTCCAGTCCCGCAGTGGCGCCACGACAACCACGACTTCGCTCAGCCCTTGTCGTACTCGTCGTGGCGGCGCCACCAGACGCCCGTTTCGTTGCGCCCCTTGGGGGCGCGGTCGAGCCACTGGTACATGCCCCAGAGGCCGTCCAGTCCGCGCGCATAGGCGGAATAGGCGTGGTAGACGACGCCGTCCTCGAGCGCGAACGCGCTCATGCCCGGCCTCTCGCGCGTGTACGTGGCCACGTCGGTTCCGGTCATGGCCGCCATCTCGGCGACAGGCCCCTCGCCGCCGGCTTCCCGGACCAGCGCAGGTGCCTGCCACGGCGCCTCGCGCCGGTAGTTGTATTCGACGCCCCCCTCGCGCTGTTGCTCCTCGGTGAACCGGACGCTGAAGTCGGGGTTGAAGTCGCTGCCGAACGAGGACGCCCAGGGAAACGTCCACCCCATCCGCCGCTTGTACGCCTGGAGCTTCGCGAGAGGCGCCCGCGACACCGCCGAAAGCGTGACGTCGTGGTTGGCCAGGTGGACGACGAAGCCGTCGAACCCGTCCGCGATCGCCGAGCAGGACGGACACCCCGCCGTGTAGTCGGGCCCGAACATGAAGTGGTAGACGAGGAGCTGCGAGCGCCCTCTGAAGAGGTCTGCCAGCGAGGCGCTCCCCTCGTCGGTCTCGAATCGGTACTCCTTGTCGATCCGGACCCACGGCAGCTCCTGCCGCCGCCGCGCCAGCTCGTCGCTGCGCCGCGTGAGCTCCTTCTCCGCCTCGAGCAGCTCGAGCCGCGCTGCGAGCCACTCCTTCCGTGTCCCGGTCATGTGCTTTGTCATCGCTCTTGTCTCCTTCCTGTCGCGACATCGGGAGCGTCAGCCCGCCCCCTCGTCGGCAGGGCTCAGCCCCTGCGCAGGACCAGAAATAGCGACCGCCGAAGCGGGACGGGAGTAACAACGGCGACGGGGTTAGGTTTTGACGATGGACTCCTCGATCACGGCGGCAGGGAGCGCGCTGCGCGCGGGAGATCCGCTCGGCGCGCTCAAGCGCGTCGCCCTGCGGGACGACCCGGCGGCCCTCGCGCTGCGCGGGATCGCGATGGCCCAGCTCGGGGACCTGGGGCGGGCGCGGGAGCTGCTGCGACGGGCGGCGCGGGGCTTCGGGCCGCCGGAGACGGTAGGGCGGGCGCGCTGCCTGACGGCAGAGGCGGAGGTGGCGCTGGCGGCGCGCGATCTCGCCTGGCCGCCGCGGGCGCTGACCGAAGCCCTGCGCACGTTCGCCGCTCACGGCGATCAGGAGAACGCGGCCCACGCCCGGCTGCTGCAGATCCGGCGCCTCTTGCTGCTCGGCCGGATCGACGAGGCGGACGGCGCGTGCGCTACGCTCGAGCTCGCCGCCGGGCCCGCCCGGCTCGCGGCCATCGCCGCCCTGATCACCTTCGAGATCGCGCTCCGCCGGGGGCGAGCCGAGCAGGCGCGCGAGGCCCTCGCCGGCGCGCGGGAGGCGGCGGCGCGGTCGGGCATCGGGGCGCTGTGCGCGGAGGTCGAGCAGGCTGGACGGACCCTCGTCCTTCCGGCGGCGCGCCTCGTCGCCGCGGGCGAGGCGCGGTCCCTGACCCTGGCCGAGGTCGAGGCGGTGCTTGCCTCACCGGACCTGGTCGTCGACGGCTGCCGGCGGGCGGCACGCCGGGGAGAGCAGGTCGTGCGGCTCTCGCGCCGGCCGGTGCTGTTCGAGCTGCTGTGCGGTCTGGCGGAGGCGTGGCCCAGCGAGGCGGCGCGCGAGCACCTGATAGAGCGCGCGTTCGCCGCGCGCCGGACGAACCCGTCCCACCGCGCGCGCCTGCGGGTCGAGATTGGACGCCTGCGCCACGAGCTGCGGCCGCTCGCCGAGATCCGGGCCACCGCCGGTGGATTCACTCTGGTGCCGCGAGGGGCGGGCACGGTAAGGCTGCTGGCGCCGCCGATCGAGAGCCCCGACGCCGCGGTCCTGGCGCTGCTCGCCGACGGAGAGGCCTGGTCGACCTCGGCGCTGGCGCTGGCCCTGGGGTCCAGCCAGCGGACGGTGCAGCGGGCCCTGGTCGACCTCGAGGAGGCCGGCCAGGTGCGCGCGCTGGGCCGCGGCCGCTCCCAGCGCTGGCTCTCCGCGCCGGTGGCCGGATTCGCGACGACCTTGTTGCTCCCGGTCTCCGACGGATTCCGGTAGGGAAAGAGAAAGGAGGAGGCGATGGGCAAGGAGAACGACACAGATCAGCCGGCCGAGATCGTGCGCGAGTACGGGCCCTTCCCGGGCGCACCGCACGTGCACGGCGTCAGCTTCGACGGCAGCCTGGTCTGGTTCGCCAGCGGCGAGAAGCTGCAGGCCTTCGAGCCGGCGAGCGGCAGGATCGTGCGCGCCCACGACGTCGCCTGCGATGCCGGGACGGCCTTCGACGGCCGGCACCTCTTCCAGATCGCGGGCGACCGCATCCACAAGATCGATCCGGCGACCGGCGAGGTCCTGTCGACCATCCCGGCCCCCGGCGGCGGGCGTGACTCGGGGCTGGCCTGGAGCGAGGGTACGCTGTGGGTCGGGCAATACCGCGACCGGAAGATCCACCAGATCGATCCCGACAGTGGCGCGATCCTGCGGTCGATCGAGTCGAACCGCTTCGTCACCGGAGTCACCTGGGTGGACGGCGAGCTCTGGCACGGGACCTGGGAAGGCGACGACGCCGACATCCGCCAGGTCGACCCCGAGACAGGGGAGGTGCTGACCCGCCTGACGATGCCCGAGGGGACGGGGGTGAGCGGGCTGGAGTCGGACCAGGGCGACCTCTTCTACGCCGGCGGTGGCGAGAGCGGCCGGGTCCGCGCCGTGCGGAAGCCACGCCGCCGGTCAGGGCGCTAGTCGCAGCAGCGGCCAACCGACGTAGCGGCGGCGAGGGGGATGGAGCCCGCGCTGCCCAGGCGGGTCAATGACCGTCGACGTCCAGCACGGCTTTGGCGAAAGCCTCCGGAGCTTCCTGGGGCACGTTGTGACCGATGCCCTTGAAGATTCGGTGCGAATAGTTGCCCGTATACATCTTCCCAGCTCGGCCCCGGGCGGCAACGGCTTCAGGTTCGCCTCGAGGCTCGTGATCAGATAGCCGCGGTCCTGAAACCGGGAGCACAGCTGCGCGAAGTGTCGCCGTCGATCAGCTCGCGCGCCGGTTCGACTGTCCCGCCATCTCACGGGCGACGTTCACGAACGCCCTGAGCGCTGGCGACACCTGGGCCCGGCTCGGGAAGTACAGGAAGAATCCCGGCACCGCTGCCGCGCATTGCTCGAGAACGAGGCGCAGGCTCCCGCGGCGCAGGTCGTCGGCGATCTGAGGCTCGAACGTGTAGAGGAGGCCCACGCCCGCCACGGCGAGGACTCGCATGAGCTCGAGGTCGTTCGTCGTGACCGATCCGTGGACGGGAACGCGCCACGTCTTCCTCCCGCGTTCGAGCTCCCACGCGTAACGCGCTCCGCTGGGGGACGTGCGGATGCAGAGGCAGTCGTGCTGCAGGAGATCTTGCGGCTTTTGCGGGGTACCGCGTCGCGCGAGATACGAGGGAGCCGCCGCGACGACGAAGCGCCCCGGGTCCGTGAGGCGGACCTGGACCATGTCGCGCTCGATCGCCTCGGAAAGGCGGATACCGGCGTCGAGGCCCTCCGCGACGATGTTCACGAACCGATTCTCGGACTGAACCTCGACCTCCACCTTCGGATACCGCTCGATGAACCGCGGCAGCAGTCGAGCCACGACGAGCGTCACCGCCGCGGTCGGCACCGAGAGCCGGACGCGGCCCGTGACCTCACCGGGCCGGGCCGACACGGTCTTCAGGGACTCCAGCGCCTGGTCCACTGCCGCGCCTGCGGTCTCGAGCAGGCGCTGCCCCGCATCCGTGAGCGCGACGGTCCGCGACGTCCGCGTGAGCAGCGTGACGCCGAGGCGCGCCTCGAGCTGCCGGACGGACTGGCTCAGCGCGGAGGCGGAGACCCCGAGGTGCCTTGCAGCAGCCGCGAAGCTGCGGTGGCGTGCGACCGCGATGAACGAGTTGAGGGCGTTGAGCGGAGTGAAGGCCACCGTGAAGGTTTCCTACACGAGCTCGGGGCCGGGTGCCAGGGACGTCTTCCTGAAGTTCAGGATGCCGGACGCAGAGGGGCCGTTCCGGAAGACGCGGCCTCATTCGCCGGACTGGGGCGGCGGAATTGCGATCCTTACGGTGCGCTCCACACCTGGCGCAGGAACTCCTCGTGCTGCTCCTGCTCCAGCTTGGCGCGCTTCAGCTCAGTCGCGGTCGGCGCGGGCGGAGGATCGGCCACGCCGAGCTGATCGACCCTCTTCTCCAGATCGACGACGCGTTCGGTGAGCTGTCCGATGCCGACCGGGGCCTCCTCGGGAGCGGTCGTGCCGGCGGAGAGACCGGCCATGGCGGCTCTGGCATCCGACGTGGCGTCCGATGCGAGAGCAGGGCTGCCCGCCAGGGAGAGGAGAATGGCCAGAAGAGCTGTTTCCCACATTGTGACCTCCGGAATCGAATTGAGATGCCGCGCTACACAACTTGAGCCAGACATCGTGTGCAGCGCGCATGTGCTCCGTCGACACAGCCGCCCGCTCCCGGCCCGCACCGGCCCGCGCGCTGACCGGGAGCGGCCGCGCCTCAGCCACGGCACGCGTGGACGACAGCGAGGAAGGTGGTGGGCCTCCGGCTCAGCGTGGCGCGCAGGCACCGCAGATACGTCGGCAGTCCCCAGAGCCGGATGATGGTGAACGCGTGCAGGACGACATCTCGACTGGTGATCAAGCCTCTCATGGCGCGGTGTCCGCTTCACTTCGGGTTCACCCCGCTAGACGCTGCGACGCCAGCGATGGTTCCACGGCTGCATGTCATGGCCCGGCACCGTGTTGCGCAGTGATTCCGCATGCCACTTGAACTGACGCTCGAGATGGGGGGTGCGGGGGGAGAGTTTCTCCCCCCGCTAGAGGCGCCGCAAGGCGCCGGATCTCAGCTCACAGCGGCGGCTGTGACGCTGGGGAATCACATGAACTGCCCGCCGCTGTGAGACCCCGGGACCACGCCCGGGTACCAGCAACCACGGCATATGGCCCTTTGTTGATTCTTGGTTGGGCCATGACGGCCGCGGCGTTCATCTTCAGCGTGACCTGACCCGCGGGTCCGGGGAACCATTGGCTCGGGCCGTCGTTGTGCACCGTGAATCCGCGGCGCGTCATCTCGCGGCGCGGGGACGTCCCATAATCAGGAAGGAGCACGCCATGAAGAGCTCAGCTCTCCTCCCGCTGGCCCTCGCGCTCGCGTTCGGTGGATGCAAGGCGACGCCCCCGGGCCGCTTCGAGCGGGCCGTCGCGGCGGAGGTGAAGCGGCGCGTGACGGTGGGAGGCAAGTCCGATCGCAATCCGCTCGCTGCCACCGAAGACAACGTGCGCCGGGGCCGGCAGGCGTTCTCCTCTTACTGCATCGCGTGCCACGGGCTCGACGGGCAGAACACCGGCGTCCCATTTGCCGAGGCCATGTCACCCCCAGTCCCGTTGCTGACCGCCCCGGAGGTGCAGCAGTACACCGACGGCCAGCTCCACTCGATCATCGAGAACGGCCTGTTTCCCTCGGGCATGCCTGCCGCCCGCGGCATCCTGAATGACGAAGAGATCTGGCGGATCGTGCTGTACATCCGCCACCTGCCGCCCGCCGGCAGCCTCGGCGAGCCGGCGATGTACAGCGCCAAGGAGCCCGATCTCCAGCTTCACCCCGAGGAATGAATGAGATCACGATTGCCCCGAAACCGCCGCGACTCGGCATCTCGGACTGAGGGAACGACATCGAAACGCCAGGCGACCGGCGACGACTCCGCCGTCTTTCACCTTGCTGGTGACTTTCGCCTGCGTCGGCCCGCCCACCGTTGATAGGCGGTGACGTAATTGAGGATGACCGCCACGGTCTCCGCGTCGTCGAGCCCGGCGGGCACGGGGACGAAGTGGTCCGCGCCGCGGACGAGGGACTCGGCGAAACCCGCCGTGCACCGTGAGCGCCGCGACCTTCTGGCCGGGCGCGAAGCCGGTCACGCCCGCGCCGACTGAATGGATCGCGTTGGCATGATTCGCAGCCATCCGGAATGTGGGCGACGCACCTGGCCGGCAGGACATCGGAGCAGGGCGGCGTTGCTGTACGCGGAGGCATACATCGCTCTGCGTGAAGGGGCGCCATACACTCCCGCCCGTGCGGCAGCGTCGAGGAGCAGCGCGTGCGTCACGGCGCGGGTGGCAGCTTCTCTCGCCTGCCGTGCTCGCGCTCCTCGCATGCGGCGGCGGGACGCGCTCCGCGCCCGCCGACGAGCGCGGCGCTGCCGCGGAGGTAGAGCGCGCAACCGTGCCCGGGATCTGCGCTGCGGACGCGGGCGTGGAGGGCGCGGTCGCAGCGGCGGGCGCAGCGCCGGAGTGCGACGTCCCAGTACCCATCTTCGAGCGGGGGAGAGAGATCGGGCACGTCTGCCCCGCGGAGGCGCTGCGGGAGGGGCTCACCATAGTCGACCTGTCGGACGATTGGGTTCCATGGGCGCTGCGCGAACCGGACGACTACGTGCGATTGCCGCAGCCGTACCGCGCCACCTATGTGGCCCTCGCGAACGAGGAGCTCCCTGCGGGGGCCGAGGGGGAGCGGCCGCGCCGCGACGCTTTCCTGGAGCTCTACGGGATCTTCCCCAGCTTCCGGGTGCTGGCGGCGCGGCTGCTCGACGAGGAGCGACACCGCTGCCACGCCGCCATCGACCAGTCCGCGATCCAGGCGCTCGCGACGAGCCCCCAGCCGGCGACGGCCCATGTCGCGCCCGCGGTGACGGCCGCGTTCGCCGCGCTCGACCAGCGCCTCGTCTGCGAGCGGCTCCTGCCCGAGTCGGCAAGACGACGCCCACGCTGGCGGCTGCAGGAGGCCCTCGAGGCCTACCAGCAGAAGCAAACGATCGTCTCCTACGGCGTCCTCGACCGTGAGACCCGGCGCGCGCTGGCGCAGGACAGCCGCGAGCTCGACTTCCGGGCGCTGCTGCGCACGCTGCGGGCGCGCGTGACGGACGCCGCCGGGCTCATCGAGGATGGGACCGCCCTCGCGTCCCCGGGCACGATCCTCTCGCGGCGCGTCGACGGCGACGCTTTCTACGCGCCGGACGGCCATGACGCCCTGGAGGAGGGCGCGCCCGACCTGGTCTCGCCCGCCACCGAGGCAGCGGCGCGGGCGCTGGGGTGGACCGATCCGGACGCGGCCGCCGACTTTTTCCTCCGGCGCGGGCCCGACCCCAGTCGGCGGCTCACGGTGGCGCTGCGCCTCCCGCCCGTCCCCGCCTACCACGCTGGACGCATGGACCTCAGGGTCGAGATCGACCGGGGCGATGTTTGGTACGAGCTGCCGACGCGGCGCGGACGCATCGCGCAACGGCCGACGCTGACGCTGTATGCGCGCACTTCCGGTGAAGAGGAGGTGGCGCTCATCCGCTGGCCCACGACGATCGGCGGCTGGAAGAAGGAGCTGGGCCCCCGGGGCAAGCTCGGCCTTCGCTACAAGAACTCCGAGGTTGGCAAGCGCCTGTGGCGCGACCTGGTGGTGTCACCAGCGTGGCTTCCCCCGCCCCGGACGCCGCCGCGGGCGCTCGTGCGCAGGCAGTCGGGGCCGGTGCGGTGGCTCCCGGACACCAGTCTCGTGGGCCCGGGGTACGCGTCGGCCTATGGTCTCGTGATGCTCGTGCACCACCGCGCTGTCGAGGACGCCACCGGCACCCTCTGGTACGACAACGGCATCCGTACCCATGGCTCCGTCAACTACCACTCCATCCTGAGGAGCGAGAGCCATGGCTGTCACCGGCTGTTCAACCACGCGGCCGTGCAGCTGGCGTCGTTCCTGCTGCAACACCGGCCTCACGTCACGCACGGGCTGATCGCGAAGCCCTTCACGCACGAGTTCACGTGGCGCGGTATGAAGGTGAAGCTGCCCATCCCGCAGCGCGGTTACCGGTTCGAGCTGACACCGCCGGTCGACGTGGAGGTGCTCCAGGGCACCGTGCGCGGGAAGCTCCGGCGGGTGCCGCTGCGGATCGTCAGGATCCCGCGGGCGAAACCGCCGCCGCGCGCCACCGACGCCGCCGCGCAGGCGTCGGTGCTCCCCGCCGAGAATCCCTCCGAGGCCCGATCCGCGACGGGCTCGAAAGGAGCGGCGAGCGTCCTGTCGCAGACGTTGACGGAGTAGATGTCAGTTCCATCCTTCGCGTCGGCATCGGCGGAATCCAGGCAGTGGCTATCGCAAGATGCCTGGCGTCCATGCCAGCCTAGTCAGCGACGAGCCACCACGCCGACCTTGTTCTTCCCGCTGCACGCGATGTAGAGCCGCCCGTCCCGGGTCGCCGCCATGTTGCGGACGACTCCGCCGCCCGACGGGATCGCGGCGCGAGCGAACACCTGTTGCCGGGGATCGAAGCGGACGATGGTGTTCGGCTGCACGCCCGACTCGCTGTACCAGACCATGCCGTCCGGCGTGATGGCGATCCCGTAGGGCTTGGAGTCGGGGCCGCCCGGCGAGGCCCACTCGCGGACCTCGCCCGTCGCAGGATCGAGGCGGCCCAGGTATCCGCGCGCGTAGTCGGAGTAGTAGACCGCGCCGTCGTCGGCCACGGCGAGCCGGCGCGGGCGCGCGTCCGACGGCAGCGTGTACTCCCTGATCTGGAGTGTCCCCGGGTCGATGCTGGCGAGCTTGTTCGAGCCGAACTCGCAGAAGAACGGGACTCCCTGGTGGTTGACGGCCATGCCGTAGGGCGTGGCATCCGGTGTGGGCACTTCTCGAAGGTCGATCTTGCCGGTGTGGGGGTCGAGCCGTCCCACGAGGTTGCCGCGCTGCACGGTGAACCAGAGGACGCCCTTCTGGTCGAAGGCGGGCGTATGCGGGTCTGTCGCCCGCGGATCCGGCATCCGATACTCGGTGAAGTGGCCGGTCTTCACGTCGAGCTTGCCGATGAGAGCGGCGTGGTTCCCCGTGTACCAGATGCTCCCGTCGCGATCAGCCGCGAGCCCGTGCGGACCCGAGTCGGGCGTCGGCAGCTTGAACTCGGTGATCTGCCCGGTGGCCGGGTCGAGCCTGCCGACCCGGTTGGCCTTCTGGGCCGTGTACCACAGCGAGCCGTCAGGACCGACCGCTGGGTCGTGCGGGAGAGAGTCCGGGGTGGGGAGGTCCCACTCGCGGATGCTGACGTTCAGGCTGTCGATGGCCGGGCTGCTCCTCGGAGAGGCACTCCCAGCGGGAGCCAGGAGCGTGATGACGGCCGTGAAGGCTTTGGCTCGGATCATGGCCTACAGGTGAGGTCACGACCTCCAGCGCGCAACACGGCCGCCGCGGTTGACATAGGGGTGGGGGGTATCGTAGCGTCGTCCGCGGCGCATAGGGGCAGGGGGTATCGCCGCGCCGGGAAGGACGTGGTGCACGTGACCGAGTGGCTCGTCGTGGCCGGTGGCCTCGCCGCCATCGCCTGGGTGAACTGGTACTTCTTCCTGGCCGAGCGGCGGAGCGCGGCGGCCGAGGCGAAGGTCGGCGCCACGGGACTCCAGCAGGCCGTCATCCGCGTGGAGGGAGGGTACGCCCCCTCGCGGGTACGCCTCCGCGCCGGAAGACCCGCGCGGCTGGTGTTCGATCGCCGCGAGGACTCGAGCTGCTCCGAGGAGGTGGTGATCCCGGAGCTCGGGGTCCGTCGTTTCCTTCCGGCGCACCAGCGGACCGGCATCGACCTTCCGCCGACGCGCGCCGGAACGTACGAGTTCACCTGCGGCATGGGCATGCTTCGCGGCAGCCTCGTCGTGGAGGAGGACTGACCCATGAATGCCACCGCCACGGGCCGCAGCCCCAGCCCAGCGAGCGCCGCGCCCTCCACCGCGCAGGTCCCTGATGAGCCACCGTCGCGCGCGAACGACAGCGTGGCGCGGGTCACCATCAGCGTCTCGGGCATGACCTGTGCCGCGTGCCAGGCGCGCGTCCAGAAGGTGCTCTCGAGCGCGCCCGGCGTCCTCGACGCGAACGTGAACCTGATGACGGCCGAAGCGACGATCGCGTACGATCCATCCGGCACGCGCGGCGACGCGCTCGTCGCCGCGATCCGCTCGACCGGATACGGCGCGGAGCTCCCGCAGGTGGGCGGCGACGCGCTCGAGGAGCAGGACGCTGCCCGCGCTCGCGAGCTTCGCGACCTGCGCGCGAAGGCGCTCGTCGCGCTCGCCGCGGGCGCCCTCGCGATGGTCGCGTCGATGCCGCTCATGGCAGCGCACGCGCGCCTGGGCCTCGGTGCTCCGGCCGATCCGGTCATGCGCTGGAGCATGCGCGTCCTCGACCCCCTGCTCATGAGCGCCGTGCCCTGGCTCTACGGGGTTCCGGCGCGCGGAATCGAGCTCGGGCTCCTGGCGCTCACGACGGGCGTGATGGCGTGGGCCGGGCGTCACTTCTACACCCGTGCCTGGGCGGCGTTCCGCCACCACGCCGCGGACATGAACACGCTCGTCGCGGTGGGCACGGGCGCTGCCTATCTCTTGTCCGTCTTCGCCACCCTCGCGCCAGGGTTCTTCGTCGCGCGCGGCGTGCCGCCCGACGTCTACTACGAGGCGGTCGTCCTCATCATTGCGCTCATCCTGGTCGGCAACGCGCTCGAGGCGCGCGCGAAGCGCCAGACCGCGGCCGCGCTGCGCGGTCTCATGCAGCTCCAGCCGAAGATCGCGCGGGTCGTGCGCGGCGGCGCCGAGGTCGACGTTCCGGTCGAGCAGGTCCAGGCTGGTGAAACCATCGTGGTCCGTCCCGGCGAGCGGATCCCGGTGGACGGTGACATCGTGAGCGGCGCGAGCAGCGTCGACGAGTCGATGCTCACGGGCGAGCCGATGCCGGTCGAGAAGAGGTCGGGCGACCGGATCATCGGCGGGACGGTCAACGGCACCGGGGCGTTCCGCTACTGCGCCACGGCCGTCGGTGCCGACAGCGTGCTCGCGCGCATCGTGAAGCTCATGCGCGAGGCCCAGGGCTCGCGCGCCCCGATCCAGAAGCTGGCCGACCGCATCAGCGGGATCTTCGTCCCGGTGGTGCTCTCGATCGCGATCGCGACCTTCGTCGTCTGGTACGTCGCGGCCGACAGCGCACCCGCGGTGCGCGCCTTCGCCGCGGCCGTGGCGGTGCTCGTCATCGCCTGCCCGTGCGCCATGGGTCTCGCGGTGCCCACGGCGGTCATGGTCGCGACCGGCAAGGGCGCGGAGCTCGGTGTGCTCATCAAGGGGGGCGAGCCGCTCGAGCGGGCGCATGCGATCGACACGGTCGTGCTCGACAAGACCGGCACCATCACCGAGGGGAAGCCGGCGGTGACGGACGTGGTGCTCGCGCCCGGCGCTCCGGTGGTCGAGGGGCTCCTGCTCGGGCTCATCGCCGCGGTCGAGCGGTCGAGCGAACACCCTCTGGCAGCGGCGATCGTCGCGCACGCCACGGCGCGCGGCATCCCTGCGCGCGACGTCACGGGCTTCCAGTCGGTGACCGGCCTCGGTGCTCGCGGAGGGGTCGACGGGCGCGCCGTGCTCGTCGGCAACCCGTCGCTCCTCGCCGAGAGCGGAATCGCGACCGCGCAGCTCGACGAGCTCGCCGCGACGCTGTCGGCAAGGGGACGAACCGTGATCTACGCCGCCGTGGACGGCGCGCTCGCGGGGGTCGTCGGAATCGCCGACCCCGTCCGGGCGACGTCGCGTGCGGCGATCGCCCGCCTTCGCGGCATGGGCCTCGAGGTCGTCATGCTCACCGGCGACGCGCGCCGGACGGCCGAGGCGGTGGCGCGCGAGGCCGGCGTGGAGCGCGTCATCGCGGGCGTGCTTCCGGAAGGGAAGGTCGCCGAGATCGAGCGGCTGCAGAGACAGGGGAAGGTGGTCGCCATGGTCGGCGACGGCATCAACGATGCGCCGGCGCTGGCGCGTGCCGACGTCGGGATCGCGATGGGCGGCGGCACGGATGTCGCAGTCGAGGCGGCGGACGTGACGCTCATGCGGCAGGACCTGCGGGCCGTCGCGGACGCCATCGCGCTTGCACGCCGCACGATGTGGACGATGCGCCAGAACCTGTTCTGGGCCTTCGTCTACAACGTCGTCGGGATCCCGGTCGCTGCAGGCGCCTTGTACCCCGCCTTCGGACTGCTGCTTTCGCCCATCCTCGCGAGCGCGGCGATGGCGATGAGCAGCGTGAGCGTGGTCACGAATAGCCTGCGGCTGCGCCGGTTCCGCGCGGGGTGAGGAGGACGCGATGGCGAGGACGACGAAGGGCGAGAGCGCACCCGCGGCCGCGCAGTGCGCGTGCGCAGTCGGGGACCACGTGGGACGCGGGGGCAGGGCCGTCGCCGTGGCCGCCGCGGTGAAGACGGCGAACATCACGCGCCTGCGCCGCATCGAGGGTCAGGTTCGCGGGCTTCAGCGCATGGTCGAGGAGGGCCGCTACTGCGCCGACATCCTCACCCAGATCGCCGCCGTCCACGAGGCCCTTCGAGGCGTCGGGCGCGAGCTCATGCGCAACCACCTCAAGCACTGTGCGTCGACCGCGATCCGTGCCGGCGGCGAGGAGGCGGACGAGATGTACGAGGAGCTGCTCGAGCTCATGTACCGCCACGCCCGCTGAGTGAACACGAGGGACCGTCTCCAGCGAACCTGCGGAGGCGATCGCGCCTCGAAGATGTCCGCTGGTGATCGCGGGTCCGCGCCGCCCCGCCGCTTCACTCGGCGAGGGTGGCGCGCAGAACCCGATCATTCGAACCTCAACGCCTGGATCGGATCGAGCTTCGCCGCCTTGTGGGCAGGGTAGAGCCCGAACCCCACTCCCACCACGGCGCTGAACCCGATCGCGATGACGGCGATGTCCGCGCGATAGACCACCTGCCATCCGAGGCTCGCCGCGAGGCGCGCGGCGGCCCCGACGCCGACCACGACCCCGAGCAGGCCGCCCACGATCGCGAGCGCCAGCGCCTCCCCCAGGAACTGGAGGCGGATGTCGCGCGGCTTCGCGCCCACCGCCATGCGGATGCCGATCTCTCGCGTCCGCTCGGTGACCGACACGAGCATGATGTTCATGATCCCGATGCCCCCGACGAAGAGCGACACGGCCGCGATCGAGGCGAGGAGGAGCGTGAGCGTCTCGGTCCCTTCCTGCTGCGCGGAGGCGATCTCGCTCAGGTTCCGCAGCGAGAAGTCGTCCTCCGCTTCGGGCTGCAGCCGGTGACGGTCGCGCAGGAGCGCGCGAATCTGGCTCTCCGCGCGCGCCGTCGCGTCCGAATCGGTCGCGCCCACCAGCACTGCGCCCGGCACGAACGCCTTGAGGCCGCCCTGGATCTTCTGCTGGAAGGTCGTGACGGGGAGGAAGATGGCATCGTCCTGATCCTGCCCGAAGCTCGACTGCCCCTTCCTCGCCAGCACGCCGTTGATGGTGAAGGGCACGTTGTTCACCCTGATGACCTGCCCGACCGGGTCGGCGTCGTGCCCGAACAGCTTGTCCGCGACGGTCTGGCCCACGATGGCGGCCTTGACGGCGCCGTCGACGTCGGACTGGCTCAGGGGGACGCCGCGCGTGACCTGCCAGCGGCGAATCGCGAAGAAGTCGGGCGTCGTCCCGGTCGCCGAGGTGGACCAGTTCTGGTCCTCCGAGGCGACCTGGACGCTCTTCCTCAGCTCCGGCGCGGCCCAGCGCACGGCGGGGGCCTCGGTCTGGATGGCGCGGACGTCGTCCCAGGTGACGGTCGGCATCGATCCGAACCCGCCCATGGCGCCGCCCGCCCTGGACGTCCCCGGCAGGACGACGAGCAGGTTCGAGCCCATCGACGCGAACGCCTGCTCGACGCGCGCCTTCGCCCCGTCCCCGATGGCGACCATCGCGATGACGGCGCCCACGCCGATGACGATTCCGAGGGTCGTCAGCCCCGAGCGCATCTTGTTGCGCGAGAGCGCCCGGAGCGCGACGCGGCCCGTCTCGAGCGCGTTCACGGCGCCGCCTCGATGGCCAGCTCGGGCGCCTGAGCGGGGCGCGCGGGCTGGCGGCGGTCCGAGATGACGTGGCCGTCTCGCATGACGACGACGCGCGACGCGAGCGCTGCGATGTCGGGCTCGTGCGTCACGAGGACGACCGTGATCCCGTCACGGCCGAGCGCCTGGAAGAGCGCCATCACCTCGAGGCTCGTCCGCGAGTCGAGGTTGCCGGTGGGCTCGTCGGCGAGGACGAGGCTCGGCCGGTTCACGAGCGCGCGGGCGATCGCGACGCGCTGCTGCTGCCCGCCCGACATCTCGCTCGGGTGATGCGACGCACGGTCGCGGAGGCCCACGTGCCCGAGCGCCTCGGCCGCACGCGCGCGGCGCTCCGCCGCCGGAACGCCGGCATACAGCAGCGGCAGCTCGACGTTCTCGAGCGCGCTCGTCCGGGAGAGCAGGTTGAAGCTCTGGAAGACGAACCCGATCGTCTGGTTCCGGATCTCCGCCAGTCGATCGACGGGCAATCGAGAGACTTCCTGACACTCGAGGAGGTAGCGCCCGCTCGTGGGCCGGTCGAGGCACCCCAGCACGTTCATGAGCGTCGACTTGCCGGATCCCGACGCGCCCATGATCGCGGTGAACTCGCCCGCGCCGATGGCGAGCGACACGCCTCGCAGCGCATGGACCTCGGATCCGCCCGTCGTGTAGGTCTTCGTGACCCGTTCCAGCTCGATGAGCGTCATGGAGGCGGCGGCCCCATCCCGCGAGGCTGGCTCGCCGCGCTGGCGATGGAGGCCGCTCCGCCCGCGTCCGTCACGACGCGATCCCCCGCGCGCAGCTCGCCCTCCACGACCTCCGTCATCGACCCGTCCGACAGGCCAGGTCGGATCGAGATCGGCACCGGATGGCCGCTCCGGAGCGCCCAAACCGTGCGTAACCCCTGGCCCGGCGCGGGACCTGCGGCTTGCCGCGCCCCGCCCGCGGGGCCGTCCGCGGCACGGCCCTGGAACGCGGCCGAGCCTTGCGGCGGCCGAAAGCGCAGCGCCGCGTTCGCGACGCGCAGCGCGTCATCCCTCCGGGCGTGGACGAAGGTGACGTTCGCGGTCATGCCGGGCTTGAGCTTCAGCTCCGGGTTCGCGACGTCCACGACCGCGTCGTAGGTCACGACGTTCTGAACGGTCGTGGGGGCGTTCCGGATCTGGCGCACGGTCCCCTGGAAGATCTCGCCCGGATAGGCGTCGACCGTGAACGTGGCGGGCATCCCAGCCCTGAGCCGGCCCACGTCGGCCTCGCCCACGCTCGTGTCGACCTGCATCTTCGCGAGGTCCTCGGCGATCGTGAAGAGCGTGGGCGCCTGCAGCGACGCCGCGACCGTCTGCCCCACGTCGACATTGCGCGAGATGACGACGCCGCTCGTCGGCGAGACGATCCGCGTGTAGGCGAGGTTCACCTCCGCCTGGTGGACCGCAGCGCGCGCTTGCTCGACCGCGCCCTCCGACGCCTTCACCTGCGCCTCCGCCGCGTCGGCGTTGGCCTGGGCCGTGTCGTCGTCGGCCTGCGCGATGAGCTTCCGCTCGAGGAGCGTCCTCGAGCGGGCGCGCTGGCGAGCGGCATCGAGCGCCTGCGCCTTGGACTTGGCGAGGTTGCCCTGGGCGGCCACGTGGCTCGCGCGCGCCTGCTCCACCGCTGCCTGGAAGAGCTGCGGGTCGATCCTCGCGATGACCTGGCCCTTCGTGACGTCCGAGTTGAAGTCGGCGTGGAGGGCGGAGATGCGTCCCGACACCTGGCTTCCCACCTGCACGGTCACGATGGCGGACAGCGTGCCGGTCGCGGTGACCTTGGCGATCACGCTCCCGTGATCCACCTCGGCCGTCTCGAACGTCGCGTCCTCGCGCGGGGGCCCGCCTCGCCAGCGCCAGCCGATGAGACCCGCGGCGAGCCCGGCCGCGAAGACCAGGCTGGAGATCCTGCTCCTCCGTGTCATGCGCAGAGCCTGACAGCCGGCTGTGGACCGAGCGTCTCGAGCGTGTGCGCGATTGTTACGGCTGCGCCGCTGTCGTCTTCGCCGGCTCCGGCGCGGGGAGCGCCACGGTCATCGTCGTGCCGACGGCCTGCGTGCTCTCCGCGACGAGCGTGCCACCGTGAGCCTCCACGATGCGACGCGCGAGGGAGAGGCCCAGTCCGACGCCGCCGGTCGCGCGGGTACGGCTCTTGTCGCCACGGAAGAACGGCGTGAAGAGGCGCGCCAGATCCTCGGGCGGGATGCCCTCTCCGGAATCGATGACCTCGATCACGACACCGGGGCCGCGCCGCGCCGCGCGCACGCGGATGAGCGTTCCGGGGCGCGAGTACTTCCGCGCATTGTCGAGGAGGTTGTCGAGGGCTCGCCGAAGGAGGACGGCGTCCCCTTGGATCGCCGGGAGGTCGCGCTCGAGCTCCACCTCGACCCTCCGGGTTGGATGGCGGTGCCGGAGCCGATCCGCCGCGCCGATCACGACCTGTGCTGTCTCGAGCACCGCGACGTGGAGCGGCGGCGCGCCGCTCATCTCCGAGCCCTTCGCGAGATCCATCCGCGCGGAGGCGAGGATGTCGTTCACGAGCCCCTCGAGCTCCGAGAGGTCCTGCGCGATCTCGTCGAGCGAGTCGCGGGCCACCGCGGCGTCGCCGCTCTCCGCCAGCTCCAGCGCGATGCGGATGCGCGCGAGCGGCGTCCGCAGCTCGTGTGCGACGTTGGCGAGGAGCTCGGTCTGGCCGAGGACGAGCTTCTCGACGCGCCCGGCCATGTCGTCGAACGCCTTCGCCACCGCGCCGAGCTCGTCCCGCCGCGCGAGACCCGTGCGCGCCTGGAGGTCGCCCGCCCCGAGCGCCTGCGCCGTCTGCGCGAGCCGCTCCAGTGGCCGCGCGATGGACCTGCCGATGAGCGCCGCCGCGATGCCGAGGGCGACGATGAGCAGCGCCGTCAGGATCGTGCCGAAGGGCGGCGGCGGCCCGTGCCGATCGGCGTTCTCGAGGAGCACGTAGCCGAGTGGGCCGTCCGGCCCGGAGACCGCGAACGCGAGCTGGCACTGCTCCCGGCTGCATGTCCCTCGCTCGATGATTCGCGATCGCGCGAGCTCGGCGCGCTCCGTCCCGCTGAGCGGGGCCGGCGGGCTCGGTGTCCCCGCTGCCACCAGCGTTCCGTCCCACCGGTATGCGGTCGCGGCGACGTTCATGTCCCGCCGCACCGTCCCGACCTCGCGGTTCACCGCCTCGGCCGAGGACCAGCGCTCGGCGATCTTCGAGGCGGCATAGCCTGCCATCTCCGTGAAAGGTCCGCCGTGCTGTGGCGGCCGGAGGACGACCGTTCCGAGCACGTACAGAGCGAGCATGACCGCGAGCATGGCCACCGCGGTCACGAGGTAGATGCGAAGGGCGAGCCGATGGCGTCGCTTCACCACAGGCGCGCTCACGGCGGGTCCTCTCCACTCGCCGCGAGGAGGTAGCCGGCGCCGCGGATCGTCCTGAGCCAGCGCGGGTTCCGCGGATCGGCCTCGAGCTTCTGCCGGAGCCGCGAGATGTGGGCGTCGATCGAGCGGTCGAACACCTCGTCCGAGCTCCCCTTCGTGAGATCGAGCAGCTGTTCGCGCGTCAGGACCCGCCCCGCACGCTCGGCGAGGACGCGCAGCAGCACGAACTCGGAGGTCGTGAGCTTGAGCGGTCGGCCCGCAAGCGTGGCGCTGTAGTCCCGTGGCGAGAGCTCCAGCTCACCTATCCGGATGATCTCCCGCGGCGGACCCATCGTGCCGCGACCTCGGCGCACCAGCGCGCGAAGCCGGGCGAGCAGCTCGCGAGAAGAGAACGGCTTCGCCAGGTAGTCGTCGGCCCCCGTCTCGAGCCCGAGCACGCGATCGGCCTCCTCGCCGAGCGCGGTGAGCATGATGACGGGCACCGCGCACCGGGCGCGCAGCTCGCGACAGATCTCGAGCCCTGAGAGCCCCGGCAGCATGAGGTCGAGGATCACGACGTCGTACTGGCCCTTCAGGGCCTCGGTGAGACCCTCCCGCCCGTTCGCGACCCAGGTGATCTGGAGCCCGTACGTCTCCAGCGCCCGCGTCGTCAGCGACGCGAGCCGCTCGTCGTCCTCGACGAAGAGGACGCGAAAGCCCTGGGGATCGGAGACGGCCACGCGGCGATTGTAAGCGGGCGGGCGGCGCAAGATCGCGTCGCCGAACAATCCGTCATGAATGGGCAACTGGAGGGAGGGCGCAACCGCTCGGCCGCGACCAACCCGCGGGGCTCCCCCGCTTGATGCTCCCGATGCGGACTCGGCGCGCCGAGAGCGAGCCCTCGATCCGGCGCCTGCCTCCGCGGTC
>DASWDS010000031.1:0-2210 GCA_036395165.1 Anaeromyxobacteraceae bacterium
CGGCCGGCTGCCGCCGCGACATGGAGCGCGCCCGCGCCGAGGCCGCGCGCGCCCGCGCCGGCGGCCCGGACGCGCTCGCGACGCTCCGGGCGTTCGACGCCGCGTTCGCGGTGCTCGGCGAGGCCGCCTCGCGCGCGAGCCTCGCCCGGAACGTCCACCCGGATCCGGTCCTCCGCGACGCGGCCGAGGCGGCCGAGCAGGAGGTCGACGCGCTCTCGACCGAGCTGTCGCTCGACCGCGGCCTCTACGACGCGCTCGCCGCGCTCGATCCGTCGCGGGAGGACGGCGCCACGCGCTACCTCGTCGCGAAGAGCCTGCGCGACTTCCGCCGCGCCGGCGTCGACCGCGACGAGCCAACGCGCGCGCGGGTGCGGGCGCTCCGCGAGGAGCTCGTCCGCATCGGCCAGGAGTTCGGGCGCAACATCAAGGACGACGTCCGGCGGCTCGAGCTCGAGCAGGCCGACCTCGACGGGCTGCCGGAGGACTGGAGGCGGCTCCACCCGCCCGGCGAGGGCGGGAGGGTCACCGTCACGACGGACAACACCGACTACGTCCCCTTCATCACCTACGCGCGGAGCGGGCGCGCGCGCGAGGCGCTGTGGCGCCTCTACCGGCTGCGCGGCCACCCGAAGAACCTGGAGGTCCTCTCGCGCATGCTCACGCGTCGCGCCGAGCTGGCGCGGCTCCTCGGATACCCGAGCTGGGCCGCCTACGCGACCGAGGACAAGATGATCGGCAGCGACACCGCCGCCGCCGGCCTCATCGCGAAGGTCACCGCCGCCTCCGCCCGCCGCCTCGAGCGCGACCACGCGCAGCTCCTCGAGCGGCTCCGCCAGGACGATCCGCGCGCGGAGCGCGTGGACGCGTGGGACTCCGCCTACCTCCAGGAGCGCGTCAAGGCCGAGCGCTACGGCTTCGACGCGCGCGAGGTGCGGCCGTACTTCGAGTACCGCCGCGTGAAGGAGGGCGTGCTCGCGCTCTGCGGCCGCATCTTCGGCGTGGCCTTCCGGCCGGTCTCGGACGCGCCGGTGTGGCACCCCGAGGTCGAGGCGTACGACGTGGTCGAGGGGCCGCGCGCGCTCGGGCGCGTCTACCTCGACATGCACCCGCGCGACGGCAAGTACAAGCACTACGCGCAGTTCACGCTCGCGGCGGGCGTCGCCGGGAGGCGGCTGCCCGAGGGCGTCCTCGTCTGCAACTTCCCGCGCCCGGGCGAGGCGCCGGCGCTCCTCGAGCACGGCGACGTGCGCACGTTCCTGCACGAGCTCGGGCACCTCATGCATCACGTGCTCGGCGGCCACACGCGCTTCGCCACCCACTCCGGCGTCGCCACCGAGTGGGACTTCGTCGAGGCGCCCTCGCAGATGCTGGAGGAGTGGGTGTGGGACGCGGACGCGCTCGGCACCTTCGCCCGGCACGTCGAGACGGACGAGCCGATCCCGGCGGAGCTCGTGCAGCGGCTGCGCGCGGCGGACGAGTACGGGAAGGGCCTGTGGGTGCGGCAGCAGATGTTCTACGCGGCGCTGAGCCTCGAGCTGCACCGGCGCGATCCCGCCGCGCTCGACGCGACCCGCCTCGTGGCGGAGATGCAGGAGACGTACACGCCGTTCCGTCACGTGGAGGGGACGTACTTCCACGCGTCGTTCGGGCACCTCGACGGCTACTCCGCGCTCTACTACACGTACATGTGGTCGCTCGTCATCGCGAAGGACCTCTTCGGCGAGTTCCGGCGCGAGGGGCTCTTCGCGCCCGGTCCGGCGGCGCGGTACCGCAAGGCGGTGCTGGAGGCGGGCGGCTCGCGGCCGGCCGCGGAGCTCGTGCAGGCGTTCCTGGGCCGGCCCTTCGCGTTCGACGCGTTCGCCGCCTGGCTCGACGCCGCTTAGATCAGGCTCATGAGCGACGTCCACACCCTGACGCGCGAGGAGGCCCCGGAGCGCCACGGGCCCGACGTGCGGAAGGGCAGGGTGACCGCGGAGCTCCTCCGCGAGCTCATCCCCGATCCGAAGGCGTGCCTCGTCTACGCCTGCGGCCCCGCCGTCGGACCGTTCGAGCGCACCGCGGCGCGCGAGCGCGGCGAGGCGCCCCCGCCGCGCTTCCTCGAGAACACGCTCGACGCGCTCGAGCAGGTGGGCGTGCCGCCGGAGCGGGTGAAGACCGAGTCGTACGGGTAGGAGGCGCGCCGGACGGCGGCGTCCACGGCTCGACGAAGC
>DASWDS010000032.1:0-9926 GCA_036395165.1 Anaeromyxobacteraceae bacterium
ACCGTTGCGCCCGACCTGGCGAAGATCGCGTCGCCGCCGGCGGCCGGCGAGGGCGCGCGCGTGACCTGGATCGGGCACGCCACCTTCCTCGTCCAGCTCGACGGCAAGACCCTCATCGTCGATCCGGTCATGGGGGACGTCTGGCCGTGGTTCCACCGCAATGTCCCGCCGGGCGTGCCCTTCGAGAAGCTGCCCAGGATCGACGCCGCGCTCGTCAGCCACAGCCACTACGACCACCTCGACATGCCCACCCTGAAGCGGCTCGGCGCGCCGGTCTACGCCGGCCTCGGGCTGCGCAAGCTCTTCGCGAAGGAGGGGCTCTCCTGCACCGAGCTCGGGTGGTGGCAGTCGGCGCGCGTGGGCGACGTGGAGCTCACCTTCGTGCCCGCGCAGCACTGGAGCCGGCGCGGCTTCGGGGACACGAACCGCACGCTCTGGGGAGGGTTCGTGGTGAAGGGCACCTCGGCGGTCGTCTTCCACGCGGGCGACAGCGCGTACTTCGCCGGGTTCGCGGAGATCGGCCGGCGGTGGCGCATCGACGCGGCGCTCCTGCCCATCGGCGCCTACGACCCGCGCTGGTTCATGGGGTCGATGCACATGAACCCGGAGGAGGCGCTGCGCGCCTTCCGGGACCTCGGCGCGCGCACCTTCGTCGCGATGCACTGGGGCACCTTCAAGCTCACGGACGAGCCGCTCGACGAGCCGCCGCGCCGCCTGGAGGCGGAGCGACGGCGGGCGGGACCTCCGGCCGAGCGAGTGCGCGTCCTCGCCGTCGGCGAGACGGCCGAGATCGCCGCCGACCTCGCCGCTCGATCTCCCGCGGCGCCGCCGCTAGAATCCGCGTCCCCATGAGCGAGATCACCCCCGACGTCGTCGCGCGCCACGGCTTCACCCCCGCCGAGTACGAGCAGGTGGAGCGCCACCTCGGCCGCGAGCCGAACCTCGTCGAGCTGGGCGTCTTCTCCGTCATGTGGAGCGAGCACTGCTCCTACAAGTCGTCGCGCGTGCACCTCAAGAACCTGCCCACCACCGGCCCGCGCGTGCTGCAGGGGCCCGGCGAGAACGCGGGCGTGGTGGACGTCGGCGACGGGCTCGCGGTGGCCTTCAAGATGGAGAGCCACAACCACCCGAGCTACATCGAGCCGTACCAGGGCGCCGCCACCGGCGTGGGAGGCATCCTCCGCGACGTCTTCACGATGGGGGCCCGGCCGGTCGCCTCGCTCAACTCGCTCCGCTTCGGCGACCCCTCGCATCCCAAGACGGCGTACCTCCTCGAGGGCGTCGTGGCCGGGATCGCCGGCTACGGCAACTGCATGGGCGTCCCGACGGTGGGCGGCGAGGTCCTGTTCCACCCGAGCTACAACGGCAACTGCCTCGTCAACGCCTTCACGGCGGGTGTCCTGCCGGCGAACAAGATCTTCCGCGGCAAGGCCGCCGGCGTGGGGAACCCGGTCATGTACATCGGCGCCAAGACCGGGCGCGACGGCATCCACGGCGCGACGATGGCCTCGGCAGAGTTCGACGCCTCGACCGAGGAGAAGCGCCCCACCGTGCAGGTGGGCGACCCCTTCATGGAGAAGCTGCTGCTCGAGGCGTGCCTCGAGCTCTTCCAGACGGACGCCGTCGTCGGCATCCAGGACATGGGCGCGGCCGGCCTCACCAGCTCGTCGGTGGAGATGGCGGCGCGCGCCGGGAACGGGCTCGACCTCTACATCGACCTCGTGCCGCGGCGCGAGGAGGGGATGACGCCGTACGAGGTGCTGCTCTCGGAGTCGCAGGAGCGGATGCTGCTCGTCGCGGCGCGCGGGCGCGAGGACGAGGTGCGCCGCATCTGCGAGAAGTGGGACCTCGACGTCGCGGTGGTGGGCGTCGTGACCGGCAGCGGGCGCTGGCGGATCATCTCCGGCGAGCAGGTGGTGGCCGACCTGCCCGTGGAGCCGCTCACCGACGGCGCGCCGAAGTACCAGCGCCCGATGAGGCCGCACCCGGCGCTCCCCGCGCTCCACGCGTTCGACCCGCGCACGCTGCCGGAGCCGCGCGACCTCGGCGCGGTCCTCGCCGGCCTCCTCGCGCGCCCGAACATCGCCTCCAAGGAGTGGGTCTACCGCCAGTACGACCACATGGTGCGGCTCGTGGGCGCCGTCCGCCCCGGCGGCGACGCGGCGGTGGTGCGGCTCGCCACCGGCGACGCGGCGCAGGCGAGGAAGGGCCTCGCCTTCTCGGTGGCTGCGAACGGCCGCTGGTGCTTCCTCGATCCGCACCTCAGCGCGATGCACGCGGTCGCCGAGTGCGCCCGGAACATCGCCTGCGTCGGCGGGGAGCCGCTCGCCGTCACCGACTGCCTCAACTTCGGCAACCCCGAGAAGCCGGAGATCATGTGGCAGCTCGCGGAGGCGGTGCGCGGCCTCTCCGAGGCGTGCCTCGCGCTCGGGACGCCCGTCGTGTCGGGCAACGTCTCGCTCTACAACGAGACGGAGGGGCAGGGGATCTTCCCCACCCCGACGATCGGCATGGTCGGCCTGGTCGAGCCCGTCGAGCGCACCTGCCACTCGGCCTTCCGCCAGGCGGGCGACGTCGTCGCGCTCGTCGGCGAGCTCAAGGGCGAGGTCGGCGGGAGCGAGTACCTGGCCGCCGTGCACGGCAAGGAGGCGGGCCGACCGCCCGTCCTCGATCTCCTCCGCGAGAAAGCGGTGCAGACGGCGGTCCGGCGCGCCATCCAGGAGGGCCTCCTGTCGTCGGCCCACGACTGCTCCGACGGTGGCCTCGCGGTCGCGCTCGCCGAGTGCTGCATGATGGCCGACCCGCCCGCGGGCGGCGGCGCGCCCGGCTGGCTGGGCGCGGCGGTGCGCATCCCGTTCCCGCTTCGGAAGGACTTCATCCTGTTCGGCGAGGACGCGAGCCGGATCGTGGTCTCCCTTCCGAGCTCGCAGTACGCGCGACTCGAGGCGATCTCGCGCGACGCGGGGGCTCCGCTCGTCCGCCTCGGCGCGGTCGGCGGGGATCGGCTCGAGATCCAGGGCGCGCTGTCGGTGCCCGTGGCGGAGCTGGCGGCGGCCTGGCGCGACGGGATCCCCCGTGTGCTGCGGCGTGCAACCTCCCATTTCCCGCCCGCCGAGGTGATCCCCGCCGGGTGATCGGCCGCGGGGGTCTCTTTCGACCCTGGGTGCGTGTGTGGCCCGGCGCGGCGCGCGGGTTGGGCCCGGTTGCGCGGGCCCTCCCGTTGCAGTGACGACCTGGCATGGAGCCTCTGCCCGGAATCACCGCCCTGGCGGCGGTCTTCGACCGCGCGACCGGCGCTCGCCTGGAATCGGCGGAGCGCTTCGTGCTCACGCTTCCGCAGCTCTTCCCGAGCGCGCTCGTCGGGTGCGACCTCGGCTGGCGCCAGAAGAGCGGCATCTTCGTCGTGGTGATGCGCTTCGCCGAGCGGCGCTTCGGGTTCGAGGCCCGGCGGCGCCTCGAGTTCTGGTGCGGTCGCGCTGGCGTCCGCTCGACCGCGCTCGCGGGCGTCCCGCCGGCCCAGCGGACGGCGTTCTTCGCCGGCCTGGAGAGATGCGACGCCAAGCTGAGGGGCGTGCCGCCCGATCGCCTCGCCGCCGATGCGCCGGACCTCTTCACCCGCGCGGGCGCCCAGGCGGGCCGCGTGGTCGACCCGCTGCCGTGGCCGACGCTCTCGATGGACGTCGGCGGCCCGGGGTGGGAGGGCGTGCGCTGGGTGCCCGCCGACCGGGCGCTCTTCGTGCCGGGCGTGCTCGCGCCGCCGGACGGCGACGAGCTCACGCTCGCGCTGCGGTTCCCCGGCATCGAGCGGCCGCTCGAGGCGCAGGCGCGCGTCATCGCGATCCGCGGCGGCGAGCTCGCCCGGCCCGGCGCGCCGGCGGGCTTCGCGCTCGCGCTCGTCGAGCCCGCGCCGGTGTTGCTGGACGCGCTCGCCGAGCACGCCCTCGCCCCCGGTGCCCCGCCGCGGCCCCTCGGCCGCGAGCAGCGCGCGCATCCCCGTTACGCGGTGAAGGCGCCGGTGCTGGTGACGCCCTACCTCGAGCCCGCGCCCGACGCATGCGACGCGATCTCCGTCGACGTCTCGCTCGACGACCAGCCGCCGCGCGCGCCCATCCCGACGGCGCTGATCGAGTACGCGACGGATCAGGAGCTCGTCTCCGACTACGTGGAGAACCTCTCGCAGGGTGGCGCGTTCGTGCGGACGTCGCACCCCTCGGCCATGGGCACGCGCATCGCGCTCTCGATGCGGCTGCCGGGCGGCGACGAGCTGTCGGCTCCGGCGGCCGTCGTCATGGTGAACGAGAAGGGCATGGGGGTGAAGTTCGAGCTCGGCGAGGAGGGGGAGCAGCGCCTCGCCGCCGCCATCGCCCACATCTCGGCGCGCCCGCGCCGCGCGCTCGTGGTGGACGACGACGAGCTCATGCGGCGGCTCCTGCAGGGCGCGTTCGAGCAGCGCGGGTTCGAGGTGCTGACCGCCGGCGACGGCGCCGCCGGCCTCTCCCTGCTCGCCGACGAGCTGCTCGCCCTCGACCTGCTCGTCACCGACGTCCGCATGCCCAACATGGACGGAGAGCGCTTCCTCCGCACCATCCGCATCGCGGGCGGCGAGTCGGACCTCGCCATCATCGTGGTCACCGGGCAGCTCGACGCCGAGGTCGAGCGGCGCCTCGAGCGCGAGGGCGCCGACGCGGTGCTCGACAAGGCGCTCGGTCCCGAGCTCATCGCCCAGGCCGCGGACGCGGTGCTGGAGCGCAAGCGGCTCGACGCCACCGCCACGCCGCCCGTCCACGCCGCCGCGCGGTGACGCGGCAAGCGCTGGCCAGCGCTCAGCAGCCGCTCGGGCCGCAGCTCTTCGTGTTGTGGACGAGCACGCCGTCCGCGACGTAGTCGTGCAGCTCCTCCACCTCGAGGTTGTAGGTCGTCACGTCTCCGGGCAGGGGCTCGAGCGAGACCACCGGCTCGCGAAGCGGGCTCGCCGGATCCGCGGAGACGCGCAGGAGGAGATCGCCGGGCGCGAGCGCGCCGGCCGCCACCCACCGTCCCTCCACGAAGAAGAGGTGCTCGGGGGTGGTCGTGATCCGGCCGTTGATCCTGAGCAGCCTGGGCGTCGCCGGGTGGACGAACGTCTGCAACACCCGGCGTGGCACCGCCGCGCCGCGCGCGGGATCGTAGGCGAGCACGCGGTCTCCGGCGCGGAGCGCCTCGATCGCCCGCAGCGAGCCGTCCGCCATCGTCACGGGCGTCCCCGCCACGAAGCACGATCCCCCGCCGCCGACGGAGCCGCATACCCCGCCCACCGCGGTGCAGGTCCTCGCGAAGAGGTAGAGCGCGCTCGCGCTGGCGAGGCCGTCGGTCACGGTCACGCTGCCGAAGATGGACTGACCGGCGCAGAGGTTGAGCTGGATGGCGCAGTGGCCGTCGATGCAGTTCCGCGCGTACGGCGTGGCGAGGCTCGAAGGGCCGAACTCGATGCGGACGGGCGTCCCGTCGGCGTCCTGCGCGCCCGGCTCGAAGGTGACGTTGGCGCAGCCCGTGGCCTCGATGAAGTGGCAGTCCCCGCTCAGCGGGCACTGGCACACGCAGGAGTCGTAGTGGACCGTGCCGCCCACCACCGAGGGTGGCGTGTTCGTCACCGAGACGTACCCGACCGCGCTGAGCGCCCCCTCCTCCCATGCGTCGCTCGCCGCGACCTGCAGGGCGTGCGTGACCCCGGCGAGCTTCGCGAGAGGCGGCGCAGCGCCCGTCGTCCAGTCGTAGGGCAACGAGCAGGTCACGCGGGCGAGCCCGTTCACGGGCTTCGGGGAGACGTCGCACATCCCGTCGGCGCTCGCCGCCCGCAGCGTCACGGGGTCGCCGGTCGGGTCGGCCGGAAGGAACAGGTCGACGGCCGCGTGGTAGGCGAGATCGGTGCTCGAGTACGAATGGCGGACCGCTCCGACGCCGGGCACGAGCGCCGTCGTGGGCGGGAGGTTCAGGATCTTCAGGCGGAAGGTGGCGTCCGAGGAGAGCGAGGCGTCCCAGGGGTCGTGCACGACCGCGGTCACCGCGACCGGGCTCGATCCGTCGCGCGCGCGGAACAGATCGGGCCGCGACACCTCGGAGAGCCACCGGAACGACTGGCCGTCGCTGCTCCACGTCCCGTGGAGCGGGTCGAAGCCGGCCGGGCGCAGCTCCCATCGCGCGAGCGGGTCGCCGTCGGGGTCGATCGCGCCGAGGGGGCTCGTGCCGTCGACCGAGAAGCAGGTGTCGTAGCCGAAGCCGGGGCAGGACGCGACGGCGTGGGCGACCGTCAGGGTCCAGGTGGCCGCGCCGTCGCTCCCGCCCATCCACGTGAAGAAGGGCTGCCGGTTGGCGATGACGAGGTCGAGGGGCGCAGGGGTGACGCCACCGTTCACGTCGGTCGCGCTCAGGACGAGCTGTCGCGTGACCTGGCCGATGAGCTGCTCGGGGTTTGTGCCCGGACAGGTGACCTCGAACGAGCTCGCGACGTCGCCGGCGTGCAACGCGGTGTCGTTCACCCGGAACGAGCACGACGTCGGGGCGCTCTCGACCAGGCGGAGCTCGGCCGACGGGATGGGATCGCCGTCGGGGTCCTCGAGCTTGGCGCGCACGGTCCCCATGGCGAAGTAGCGCGCCGCGTCCTTCTGGTAGATGTGGTCGACCGTCATCGGGCCCGGCGCGAGCGTGACGGTGGGCGGCCTGTTCCCGATCGAGACCTTCTGGCTGGCGGGCGTGACGAGGCCGTCCCCGTCCTTCACCTTGACGGTGAAGGTCCACTCGCCGGCGATGCGCGTCCCATCCGTCTCCACGTGGACCGTGGGGGTCCGGGTGAACGGATCGGGGTCGAAGCGGGCGCGGATCGCGGAGGCGTCCACGCCCGGCGGCGGCTGGAAGCTCCACGCGTACGCGAGCGCGTCCTGGCTCTCCGTGTCGGTCGCGCGCACGTCGAGCGGGATGTCGGTGGCGCCGCTCGCGAGGAGCGGCGTGCAGACGAGGGGCGCGCCCGCGCAGCGGTGCCCCACGCTGAGCGCGCCGCCGATGGACTCGATGGTGGGAGGGTTCGTCGAGCGCGCGATCGAGATGGACGCGAGCTGCGGCGGGCTCTCCAGCCCGAGGTCGTTCTTCACCTTGAGCTCGACGTCGTACGCGCCCTCGCACGTGAAGATGGTGGTGAGGGCGGCGCCGTCCCCGCTGGCAGGCTGGGGATCGCAGCGCGTCGCCTCGCGCCGCCGGATCGCCCACGCGTAGGCCTTGACCGAGCCGCCGGGGTTCGTGTCCACGCTCTCCGTCCCGTCGAAGGTGATCTCGCGGTGCGAGACCAGCTCCGCCGCGTCGCCGCGGAGCCGGATCTTCGCCTCCGGAAGCGAGCCCGCGACGCACGCGCCCATGACGCACATCGCGTCCGATGGGCAGTCGGCGCCCGAGTGGCAGCCGCGCGGGTGGCGCGAATCCGAGCACGCGGCGATCGCTGCGAGCGCCGCCGCGAGCGCGGCGGATCGCCAGGGGACGCTGAGCATGTCGTGATCCTCCCGTCGCGTCACTCGACGTGAATGACGCCACCAGTGACAACCGTGAACACCCATAGTATGAGGCTGGATTGCGCTCAAGGTGGTTCTTGCGGCTCGAGCCGCGGATGCCGCTCATGCGCGTTTCGTTCCAGGAGAAGATGTCCAGAGGCATCGAGCGGTTGCTTCGAGGAGCGGGTCCGAAATCCGGCCGGTGGGTCCACGCCGCGGACCACGAGCCCACCTCCTCCGGGCGATGTCACCCGCCGCAAACGTTCGAGCCGCTGGGGGCCCGGCGCGTGTGGCCCGATCCTGGCAAAGCGCGGTGGTGCCGCGAACGGCTGCGAGCAGGGTGAACGATGATCGCGACGACAGCACTGGCGCTGGTCCTCTCCGCCGGAGCGGGCGCTTCACCGGCGGGCGACGCGCCGGGGAAGCTCCTCCTGTGCCGTCCGCGGGTGCTGGGCGATGCCGCCCTCGCGCGGGCCGCGGCCGTCTCCAGCGCGGCGCGCGCGCTCCCGGGCCGCTTCCTCGACTACGGCGTCGCCTGCGAGGACCTCGCCGAGGCGTCGCGCGCGGCGCGCCGCGCCGGGCTCGACCTCGCCCTCACGTCGAGCGCGGAGGGGGACGCGGCCGGGTCGCGGTACGTCCTCTCCCTCGCCTCGGCGGCGGCGGAGAAGGAGCTGTCCCGGCGCGAGGTCCCCGTCGCGGCGGGCGAGGACGCCGTGGCGCCGCTGGAGCGCGCGCTGCGGGAGCTCGTCCTCTCGTCGCGCGCGCCGGAGAGCCCGCCGCCGCGCGCCGGTCGCACCGCACCGTGGATCGTGGCGGGAGCGGGCGCCGCCGCGCTGGCGGCGGGGGGCGCCTTCGCGCTCACGGCCGGCTCCGACGCGCGCGCACGGGATCGCGCCGGCACGACCGGTGACTACCGCGCCTACATCGAGCGGGACGCCTCCTGGCGGAGATGGCGGGCGGCGAGCGCCGTCGCGCTCGGTGCCGGAGGCGCCGCGCTCGCGGCGGGGCTCGTCTGGCGGTTCGCGTTCTGAGTGGAGGTGACGATGCTGCCGAGAGTTCCCACCGCCGCGCTCGTCGCCGTGCTCGCCTGCGGGCAGGCCGGCACGCTCCCGCGCTGCCGGAAGAGCTCCGAGTGCGAGAGCGGTCTCGTCTGCCTCGTGCCGGTCGCGAGCGAGCAGGGCGTCTGCGCGTCGCCGCCGTTCGGGGTGGGCCTCGTCGCGCCGGCCCCCAACGCGCAGGTGGGCGGCGGCGGCGTCGACGTGATGGCGGTCGTCAGCGTCGCATCGAGCGACGGCGCGCCGCCCGACACCGTCGCCGTCGTGGCGGACGGAAAGGAGGTCGGCGCGCTCGCGCTCGCCTCGCGGAGCGGCGCCATCCTCCAGTACCAGGGCACCTACGTCCCGCCCCCGGGGATCTCGCGCGCCGTCGTGCTCGCGGTCGCGGCGAAGACGACGGCCGGCACCGTCCCGAGCGACGCCATCTTCGTCGTCGTCGACACGAAGCCGCCGCTCGTCACGCCGGTGCGGGCGAGCTGCGCCGGCGGCTGCGCCCGCGACGGCGCCCTCGTGGTGCAGGTGCAGGTGCAGGAGGAGCACGCGGGCTCGGTCGAGGCGTCGCTCGAGGTCGGCGGGCACGCGCCCGTGCCGCTCGTCGCGGTGGGTCCCGGCGACTTCGAGGCGACCCTCCCGCTCGCGGAGTGGCGGTTCCCCGCGTTCAGCGGGAGCGCCGCGGTCACGGTCCTCGCGAGGGACAGCTTCGGGAACGAGAGCAGCGTCTCGTTCGCCCCGA
The DNA here is from genome assembly GCA_036395165.1 of Anaeromyxobacteraceae bacterium. Lineage (GTDB taxonomy): Bacteria > Myxococcota > Myxococcia > Myxococcales > Anaeromyxobacteraceae > Anaeromyxobacter_A. The sequence continues at coordinate 9,303 of DASWDS010000032.1, forward strand.
TCTCGGTGACGAGGTTGAGGTGGGTGACTGATGTGCGTGTTGCTGGACAGGCGCCGGTGGGCCTCACGGGTGCAGCAATTGATGGGACGGAAGTCGTCATCGGGAAGACCGATGGGAAACTGCACTTCGTCTCGCCGGACGGAACCGAGCGGACGTCTACGTCAGTCGCGATCAAATCGGCGCCGAGCGTCGGCCAAAGCGCCGTCTGGATCGGAAGCGATGACGGAAATCTCTATGGGATCAAGTCTGACGGAACCCTGCTGACCTGTCCCGCGAGCGACCCGGCGACGGGATCGCTCTTCACCCCCGCCATCCGGCTCACCCCGACGGAAGCCGCCTACACCGGCGGCAGCGCGGCGAAGCTGTACGGGAGCACCACGGGATCGAATGGGTGCTTCCCGGCGACACCGGCGAGCACGACCGACGCGGTCACCTCGTCTGCGATCATCGTGGGTGACACGCTGTTCGCCCCAACGCTCGACGCCTTCGGCGCCGGCAGCATCAGGACGTTTGCGCTCGATCTCAAAACAGGATCGGCGGCCACTGTCGCGGACGGATCGAATTCGTGCGGCACGATCCAGTCGCCGCCCGCGTGGGATGGCACCGACCTGTTCGTCGCCTGCA
>DASWDS010000033.1:0-6242 GCA_036395165.1 Anaeromyxobacteraceae bacterium
TCCGGCTCGAGGTGGCCTCGGGGACGCTCCGCATCCTGCCGCTCCGCGACGTGCGGATCGCCCGCACCTTCTCCTGGGCGACGCAGTCGCGCCGCCTGCAGGGCGCCGCCGGGCGCTTCCTCGACTGGGCGCGGCGGAACCCGCCCGCGCCTCCGTAGCAGGTCAGCGCCCGCGCGCGGCCGACTGCTGCGCCTGGATCGCCGTGAGCGTGATGGTGAAGACGATGTCCTCGACGAGGCAGCCGCGGCTGAGGTCGTTCACGGGCTTCGCGAGCCCCTGCAGCATGGGGCCCATGCTGACGACGTTCGCGCTGCGCTGGACGGCCTTGTAGGTGACGTTCCCGGTGTTGAGGTCCGGGAAGATGAGGACCGTCGCCTTGCCCGCGACCTCCGACTTGGGCGCCTTCTGCCGCGCGACGTCGGGCATGACCGCCGCGTCGTACTGCAGCGGCCCGTCGATGAGGAGATCGGGGCGCTGGGCGCGCGCGAGGTCCGTGGCCCGCTTCACCTTCGCGACGTCCTCGCCCGCGCCGCTCGTGCCGGTCGAGTACGACAGCATCGCGACGCGCGGCTCGATGCCGAAGGCCTTCGCCGAGTCGGCGCTCTGGATCGCGATGTCGGCGAGCTGCTCGGCCGTGGGGTTCGGGTTCACCGCGCAGTCGCCGAAGACGAGCACCTGCTCCGGCAGGCACATGAAGAAGACGCTCGAGACGAGGTTGCAGCCGGGCACGGTCTTGATGATCTGGAGGGCGGGGCGGATGGTGTGCGCGGTCGTGTGGAGCGCGCCGGACACGAGCCCGTCGGCCTCGTCGAGGGCCATCATCATGGTGCCGACCATGATGCTGTCGCCGAGCTCGCCCGCGGCGATCTCGGCGGTCATCCCCTTGCTCTTGCGGCGCTCCACGAGCGCGTCCACGTACCGCGGCGCGAGCTTGACCGGGTCGAGGATCTCGATCGACGGAGGCAGCGTCACGCCCTGCTTCCGCGCGACCTCCCGGACCTCGTCGGGATCGGCGAGGAGCACGCAGCGCGCGATGCCGCGCTGCTGCACGATCGCGGCGGCCGCGACCGTCCGCGGCTCCGCGCCCTCGGGGAGCACGATGCGCTTGTTCGCCGCCCGCGCCGTCTCCACGAGGCGGTGCCGGAACGCCGGCGGCGAGAGCCGGGGGACGCGGCTCGTCTGGACGAAGGTCTGGAGCCAGGATCCGTCCACCCGGTCGGCGACCGCCGTCATCACGCGGTCGACCCGCTCCGCGTCGTCCGCGGGGATCTGGAGGTTCATCCCGGCGACCGCGTTCGCGGCGGCGTAGCTGCCGTCCTGCACCGCCAGCACCGGGAGCCCGGTCTTGAGCGCCTGCTCGCAGATGTCGAAGACGTGCCCCTCCGGCTCGACGCCGCCGGTGAGGAGGAGCCCCGCCAGCGGCACGCCGTTCAGGACGGCCAGCGAGGCCGCCACCACGATGTCGCTGCGATCGCCGGGCGTGATGAGGAGCCGGCCGGGGCGGAAGACCTTGATCGAGCCCGGCACCGCCATCGCGCACAGCGCCACGCTGCGGATGCGGCGGCGATCGTAGTCGCCCGCGCGCAGGACCTTCGCGCCGAGCGCGTCGGCGAGATCCTTGACCCGGGGCGCGGCGAGATCGCCGCTCGACGGCACGATGGCGATGGGGCGCAGCCTCTCCGCCTCGAGCGCGGCGCGGTACACCTGGAGCTGCTCCGCCCCGAGGTCCTCCTCCTCGAGCGCCGCGTCGATCCAGTGCGTCCGCGCCTCGCCTTCGGCGCGCGACGCGGCGGCGCGCGGCGTGACCCGGTTGAGGATGCACCCGACGGACCGCCCCTCTGCGAGCGCGCCGTACCCGTGCGCCGCGATGGCGACCGCGTGCGCCAGCTCGGCCTCCGACTCGCCGCGCGGCGACGCCACCAGCACGAGCTCGGCGTCGAGCGCCTTCAGCATGAGCCCGTTGACGCGCGAGCTGTAGACGATGCCCGGCTCCGGCCTCATGCCCTCCACCACGAGCACGTCGGCGCCCTCCGCGGCGGCGCTGCACAGGGCGACGACGCGCTCCATCAGCGTCTGGTCGTCGCCGGTCGCCAGGAAGGCCTCGGCCACGTCGCGCCCGATCGGCTCCGGCGGCGCGAGCTGCGCACCGAGCTTCATGAGCGCGACGGAGCGGTCGTCGCCGCGGGTGGCGATGGGCTTCACGAAGGCCACGCGCACACGCTGGCGATCGAGCGCGCGAACGAGTCCGAGACAGGCGGTCGTGAGCCCGACCTGGCGGCCGGCGGGAGCGACGAGGAGAATGTGGGCCATGATCTTTCCGGGAGGAGAGGTCGGGGGACGGCGGGGTCAGGCGGCGGCGGTCTTCTCGGCGCCGCGCACGATCTGGGCGGTGTCGATCGCGATCATGAGCTCCTCGTTGGTGGCGACGACCGCCGCCATCGGGCTCGTCGTCCGCGTGATGCGCCCGCGGAGCGGCTTGCCGTGGAGCGAGTTCGCGTGCGCGTCGAGCGCGAACCCCGCGAACCCGAGCAGCTCGACGATCCGGGCGCGCACCTCGATGGCGTTCTCGCCGATGCCGCCCGTGAAGACGAGCGCGTCGACGCGGCCGAGCGACACGATCATGCCGGCGGCGGCCTTGGCCACGGAGTAGCAGAACTTGTCGATCGCGAGCGCCGCGCGCTCGTGACCGTTCTCGGCCGCCTCCTGCAGGGTCCGCATGTCGTTGGAGAGCCCGGAGATGCCGAGCAGGCCGGAGCGCTTGTTGAGCGCGTCCATGACATCGTCCGCCGACCGGTGGAGCGCCTTCTTCATGTGGGCGATGATGGACGGGTCGATCGAGCCGCTCCGCGTCCCCATGACCACGCCGTCGAGCGGGGTGAGGCCCATGGTCGTGTCCATGCTCTTGCCGTCGCGCACCGCCGCGAGCGAGCAGCCGTTCCCGAGGTGCGCGGTGACGATGGCGTGGTCGCCCGGATCGAGCCCGAGCTGGCGCACGGCCTGCTCGGAGACGTAGCGGTGGCTCGTGCCGTGGAAGCCGTACCGCCGCACCTCGTGCTTCTCGAACCACTCGTAGGGCACCGCGTACAGGTACGCGCGCGGTGGCATGGTCTGGTGGAACGCCGTGTCGAACACCGCGACCTGGGGCAGGGCGGGGAAGAGCTCCTCCGCGATCTGGATCCCGAGCAGGTTGGGCGGGTTGTGCAGCGGGCCGAGCGGGATGCACTCCCGGATCTTGTCGACCACCTCGGGGGTGATGGGGATCGACCCCGAGAAGCGCGCGCCGCCGTGCACGACGCGATGGCCGACGGCGACCAGGGCGTCGGCGAGCCCGAGCTCCTTCAGCAGATCGACCACCACGCGGAGCGCCGCGTCGTGGTCGGCCTGGTGCAGGACCTTCGAGTGCTTCTGCCCGTCGACCTTCCAGTCGAGCGAGGCGTGCGGGGAGCCGAGCCGCTGCGCGATCCCGGAGATGTGCTCCTGACCGCTCTCCGGGTTGATCACGGCGAACTTCGCGGACGAGCTGCCACAGTTGAGGACGAGGACGTTCATCGCATCTCCGCGGTCGGAGCGGACGTCCCGTCCGCGCGACCACTCTCGGCGGCACGCCGGCCGCGGTGGAAGGCTTCCTCATTGACCGCGGCGAGCGCGGCCTTCCCTCGCAGCGCCTGCCGGATCGCCGCCAGGAACGTCTCGGTCGGGAAGAGGCCCGTCGCCCCTGCCAGCGCGCCGAGCGCAACGGTGTTCTTCACGAGAGGATACCCGAGATCGCGGGCGATTTGCGAGCAGGGCACACCGACGACCCGGACGGCAGGGTCGATCGCAGGCACGTCCTGGACGACGCTCGTGTCGAGGATGACGACCCCGCCGGGCGCGACCGCCGGCCCGAATTTCGCGAGGCTCGGCGCGTTGAAAGCGACGAGGACGTCCGGAGACGGGACGTCGGGCGACAGCACCTCCACCTCCGCCAGCCGCACGTCCGCGTAGGACGTGCCGCCGCGCGACTCCGGCCCGTAGCTCGGGATGTGGGTCGCGTCGAAGCCCTCGTCGATCGCGGCGCGCGCGATGACGAGGGCGGCGGTCTGCGCGCCGTCGCCGCCTGCGCCGGCGAGCTTGAGCCCGATCTCGGGGCCGGCGGCGGTCTTCGGGAACCCCGAGCAGAAGCGCGGCGGCGCGGCGCCGCCGGCGCCGAGCGCGGCGAGGAGCGTCTCCGGCTGGAAGTCCCGCGTCCGCCACGGGCCCCAGCTCGCGGGCGCCGAGTCCTTCTTCACGCCGAGGGGGAAGGTCGGGAGCATGCGCTCCTTCACCCAGCGCTCGGCCTCCACCGGCGTCATGCGCAGGTGCGTCGGGCACTCGGCCAGCACCTCGACGAACGAGAAGCCCGCGCCCTCCGTCTGGAGCCGGAGCGCCTTCTCGACCGCCTTCGCCGCGCGCGTGCGCTGCTTCGCGTCGAAGAGCGCGACGCGCTCCACGTAGACGGGCCCGTCGAGCTGCGCGATGAGCTCGGCCATCCGGAGCGGCTGCCCCATCGACGCGTCCCGGCCGTGCGGGCTCGTGCTCGTCTTCTGCCCCATGAGCGTCGTCGGCGCGAGCTGGCCGCCCGTCATCCCGTAGATCGCGTTGTTCACGAAGAGCACGCTGATCGGGAAGCCGAGCTGCGCCGCGTGCAGGATCTCGGCGAGGCCGATCGACGCGAGGTCGCCGTCGCCCTGGTAACTCACGACGACGCTGTCGGGGTTCGCCAGCTTGTGCCCGAGGGCGACGGCGGGCGCGCGGCCGTGGGCCGCCTGCGAGTTCCCCACGTCGAGGTAATAGTAGAGGAAGACGCTGCACCCGACCGGCGAGATGGCCACCGTGCGGTCCTGGATCCCGAGCTTCTCGATCGCCTCCGCCAGGTACTTGTGGACGAGCCCGTGGCCGCAGCCTGGACAGTAGTGCGTGCTGCGCGCCTTCAGCCCCTCCGCGTGGTCGTGCCGCTCGAACCTCTCGTAGAACGTGCTCACGCCGCCACCGCCTCTCGCGACCGCGAGACGCCGCGCACCGCGTCCACGATCTCGCGCTGCGACGGCAGGATGCCGCCCATGCGGCGCACGTGCTGGATCTCGAAGGTCGGCGGCACGCCCGCGTGGGAGAGCGCGAGCCGCAGCTCGTCCTCGAGCTGGCCGTCGCTCGCCTCGACCACCATGACGCGGCGGACCCGCTCCAGCAGCGGCAGGAGCGGCCGGATCGGGAACGGCCACAGCGTCTGCGGGCGGAAGAGCCCGGCCGCGATCCCGCCCGCGCGCAGCGCCCGCACCGCCCCCTTGGCCGTCCGGGCCGGCGTGGTGCACGCGACGAGCAGCACTTCCGCGTCGTCACAGCAGAACAGGTCGGCGCGCTGCTCCGCCTCGGCGATGCGCGCGTACTTCTCGACCAGCCGGAGGTTGTGGAGCTCCTGGTCGGTCTCCCTGAGGAGGATGGAGCTGATGACGTTGCGGCGGTGGGCGGCGTCGCCCGAGACGGCCCAGCCCGGGAGCCCCGGCCGCACGAGCTCGTGCGGCAGCGTCACCTTCCCGGTCATCTGGCCGAGGTGGCCGTCCGCGAGGACGACGACCGGGCTGCGGTAGCGGAAGGAGAGCTCGAACGCGAGCATCGTGAGGTCGAGCATCTCCTGCGGCGTCGCGGGGGCGAGCACGATGGCGTGCGTGTTGCCGTGTCCAAGACCGCGGCAGGCGAGCTTCACGTCGGCCTGCTCGGGTCCGATGTTCCCGAGCCCCGGCCCGGCGCGCATCACGTTCACGAAGACGCCCGGCACCTCGGCGCCGATCATGTACGAGACGCCCTCGAGCATGAGGCTGAACCCGGGCGAGGACGTGAAGGTCATGACGGGCAGGCCTGCCCCGCCGCAGCCGTACATCATGTTGACGGTCGCGACCTCGCTCGGGGCCTGCAGGAAGGTCCCGCCCACCGCGGGGAGCAGCCTCGCCATGAGCTCGGCACCCTCGGTGGACGGCGTGATGGGATAGCCGAACAGGTGGCGGCAGCCTGCGAGGAGCGCGCCGACGGCCGCGGCGTGCGTGCCCTTCATCACCAGCGGTTGGCCCGCGGGCAGGGCCACGCGCGCGGACGGGATCTCCTCGACGGGCGCCTCGCGCTGCTGCGCCGTGCGCCGGCGCTCCTCCGCGGCGTCGAGCTCGGCCGCGAGCGCCGCTTCGACGAGGCCGTACGGCTCCGGGCACGCGTCGATGCAGAGCCCGCACGCGTTG
>DASWDS010000034.1:0-8210 GCA_036395165.1 Anaeromyxobacteraceae bacterium
CTACTGCGTCTCGTGCCATGGGGTCGACGGCGACGGGCGCGGACCTTCCGCCGACTTCCTCGATCCCATGCCGCGCGTGCTCACCTCGGGGACGTTCAAGTTCCGCTCCACGCCGAGCGGCATGCTGCCCACGGACGACGACCTCCTCCGCACCGTCACGACTGGCCTTCACCACACCAACATGCCGCGGTGGGAGCCCCTCACCGACATCGAGCGGCGCGACGTCGTGCAGTACATCAAGACCTTCTCGCCACGCTTCACGAAGGAGCCACAGACCACGCCCATCGCCATCCCTCCCCACCCGGCTTTCACGCCGCAGCTCGTGCAGAAGGGCCAGGAGGTGTGGAAGAAGGTCAAGTGCGCCGTGTGTCACGGCGAGACGGGCAAGGGAGACGGACCCTCCGCGCCGACCCTCGTGGACGACTGGGGCCACCACATCGACCCGCGCGACTTCACGCACGGGCGCCTCAAGGTGGGGGACGCCCCCGAGGATCTGTACAAGACATTCATGACGGGCCTGAACGGCACGCCCATGCCATCCTATGATGGCGCGATCTCCGCGGACGACGCTTGGGCCCTCGTGGCCTACGTGCGTTCGCTGCGGAAGGACTGATCCGCTATCTTTCGCCCGTGCAGGTCAGGGTCCGCTTCGAGGTCGAGAAGAACTACCGCGGCTGGCGACTCGACGCCTACCTCGCGCAGAAGATCCGGCGCCTCACCCCCGAGAAGATCGCCTTCCTCATCGCGCACCGACTCGAGCACGACGGGAAGGAGCCGCTGGCGCCCGACAGCATCCTGACGCCGGGCCAGAGCTTCGCGCTCGTCCGCGAGGTCGAGCCCGAGCCCGAGACGCCCATGGAGTTCGGCGTCGTCCACGACGACGGCGCGCTGCTCGTCGTGGACAAGCCGGCCGGGCTGCCGGTGCATCCGACCGCGCGCTACTTCGCCCACACCTTCACCGCGCTCGCCAAGGCCCGCTTCCCGGACCGCAAGATCGACCCGGCCCACCGCATCGACCGGGAGACGTCGGGGCTCCTCGCCTGCGGCGGCGCCCCGATCCACACCACTGCCCTCAAGGCGTCCTTCGCGGGCGGCAAGGTACGGAAGACCTACCTCGCCCTCGCCGAGGGCGACGCGCGCGACGACGCGTTCGAGGTCGACGCGCCGCTCGCGCTGACGCTCGCCTCGATGGTGCGCGTCCGGATGCACGTGCACCGGGACGGCATGCCGTCCTGCACGCGCTTCGAGGTGCTCGCGCGGCGGCGCGCGCCGGACGGCGCTCCCATCGCCCTCCTCGCCTGCTTCCCCGAGACGGGGCGGCAGCACCAGATCCGCGCCCACCTCCACCACGCCGGGCTGCCGCTCGTGGGCGACAAGATCTACGGGCCGGACGAGGCCATCTTCGACCGCTTCACGAAGCGCGAGATGAGCGACGCCGACCGCGCGCGGCTGCGCCTCGCCCGCCACGCGCTCCACGCCTGGCGCCTCGAGCTGCCTCACCCCACGACGCGCGAGCCGACGCGCCTCGAGGCGCCGCTCGCGCCGGACCTGGCCGCGTTCTGGGACGCGTGCGTGTAGGTGAGGGGATCAGGCGCCGCGCCAGCGCCGGAACGCGCGCGCCAGCCGCTCGACGCCCTCGGCGAGCTTCGCCTCGTCGGCGTGGCTGAAGTTGAGGCGGAGCGTGTCGCGCCCCTCGCCCTCCGCGTGGAACTCGCCGCCCGGCACGAAGGCGAGCCCCTCCTCGAGGGCGCGCGCGAGCAGCTCGGCCGCGTCGCCGCCGCCGGCGAGCCGCGCCCACAGGAACATGCCGCCGCCCGGGCGCCGCCAGGCGAGCTCGCCGGCGAGCCTCGCCCGGAGCGCGCCGTCGAGGGCGTCCCGCCGCGCGCCGTAGACGCGCCGCAGGGTCGCGACGTGCTCGTCGAAGGCGGGGTGATCGAGGAGCCGCAGGAGGAGGTGCTGCCCGAGCGTGTTCGTGTGCAGGTCCGTCGCCTGCTTCGCGAGGACGCAGCGGCGGACGAGCTCGGGCGGCCCGAGCAGGAACCCGATCCGCAGCCCGGGCACCGCGGTCTTGCTGAAGCTGCCCATGTAGAGCGCCCGCGCCGGATCGAGCCCCGCCACGATCGGCCGGGGCGACGGCGTGTCGTACCAGAGGGCGCGGTAGGGGTCGTCCTCGACGAGGAGCGTCCCGCTCCGCTCCAGCGCGGCGCGCACCTCGGCCCGGCGCCGCTCGGTGTAGCAGAGGCCGCTCGGGTTCTGGAACGTCGGCGTGAGGTAGGCGAGCTTCGGGCGCCGCGACAGCGCCGCCGCGAGCGCGTCGGGCAGGAGGCCCTCGCCGTCGCAGGGGAGGAAGGTGACCTTCGCCCCGAAGAACCGGAAGGCCTGCAGGGCGCCCACGTACGCCGGGGTCTCGACGAGCACCTCGTCGCCCGGGTCGACGAAGAGCTTCGCGACCAGATCGAGCCCCTGCTGCGAGCCCTGCGTCACGAGGACGCCGTCGCCGGCGTAGGTGCCCGCCGGGAACGGGGCCCGCGCGAGGATGCGCTCGCGCAGCGCCGGGTGGCCCTCCGTCTCGCCGTACTGGAGCGCCTGCGGCGCGTCGCGCGACTGGAAGAGGTCGCGCGCGAGCGAGCCCAGGAGCTCCGTCGGAAACAGCTCGGGCGCGGGGAGGCCGCCCGCGAACGAGATCACGTCGGGCCGGTTCACCACGCTCAGGATCTCGCGGATGGCCGAGCTCTTCAGCCCCGCCACGCGCCGCGAGTAGGGGTAGCCTTCGTCGCCGGGCGCCATCGCGCCAGCATACTCCAGCGCCCCCGACCGCCTCACCCGCGCCGGATGCGCCGCGCCGCGCGGCCGGAGAGCGTGCGCCCCTCCACCGCCTGGGCGCGAGCGATGCGCGAGCGCTGCTTCACCGCCAGCACGTAGAAGCGCTCCCGGAGAGCGGCGGCCTCGCCCTCCTCGAGATCCCCGTGCCGCCCCCGCTCGCGCTCCCGCTGCTCGACGGCGCGCGCGAGGCTCACCGCCACGGCGACCGACACGTTCAGCGACTGCACGAACCCGCGCATCGGGATGGCGTATCGCATGTCGGCGCGCGCCAGCGCCTCGTCGGAGACGCCGCGCCGCTCGTTGCCGAAGACGAGCGCGACCTTCCCCGCGAACGACAGCTCGCCGAGCGCGCGCGAGCCGTCGCCGAGGTGCGTCGCGTACACGGCGAAGCCGCGCGCCCGGAGCGAGTCCAGGCACTCGGCGGTCGTCTTCCAGCGCACCACGTCGAGCCACTTGTCCGCGTTCTGGCTGATCTTCTTGTTGCGCTCGTAGGGCTTCATGGGCCCCTCGACGACGTGCACCTCCTGCACGCCGTGCGCGTCGCAGGTGCGAAGGACCGCGTTCACGTTCTGCGGATCGCAGAACGCCTCCATCACGACGGTCAGCGTGCGCGTGCGCTCCGCGACGGCGCGGTCGATGCGCTCGCGCCGCTCGGGGAGGAGGAACCCTGGATCGCCGAGCTTCGTCATGCCTTGACGGCGCGGCGCTTCCCGAGCTTGCGGCCCACCCCGCCGCGGTCCTTCGCCTTCGTCTCGAAGAGCACGCCCGCCACCGCGTCGAGGAGCGCGTCGACCCCCTCGCCGGTCACCGCCGAGAGCGCGAGCACCGGCGCCGGACCCTTCTTCCGCCGCGCGAGCGCCCGCTTCAGCCCCGCGACCGCCTTCCTCGCCTCGGGGACGTCCACCTTGTTCACCGCCACGATCTGGGGCTTCTCGGCGAGCACCGGCGAGTAGAGCGCGAGCTCGCGGTCGATCGCGTCGAGGTCCGCCTTGGGCGAGCGCCCCTCGCCCTGGGGCGCCCCGTCCACGAGGTGCACGAGCACGCGGCAGCGCTCGACGTGGCGCAGGAACTGGTGGCCGAGCCCGGCGCCCTGGTGGGCGCCCTCGATGAGCCCCGGGATGTCGGCCACGACGAAGCTCTTCTCGCCGCGCCAGCCGACCACGCCCAGGTTCGGGACGAGCGTCGTGAACGGGTAGTCCGCGATCTTGGGACGCGCCCTCGAGACGCGGCTGATGAGGGTCGACTTGCCGGCGTTCGGGAAGCCGATGATGCCCACGTCGGCGAGGAGCTTCAGCTCGAGGACGAGGTCCTTCTCCTCGCCCGCGGTGCCCTCCTCGGCGAAGCGCGGCGCCTGGTTGATCGAGGTGGCGAAGTTCATGTTGCCGAGGCCGCCCTTGCCGCCCTTCGCGACGACGACCCGCTGCCCCGACTCGGCGAGATCGCAGAGGACCTCGCCCGTGGCGGCGTCGCGCACCAGCGTGCCGGGCGGCACGCGCAGCTCGAGGCCGGGGCCGTCGTGGCCGTTCTGGTCCGAGCCGCGCCCCGCCTCGCCACTCCTCGCCTTGTGCTCGCGCACGTACCGGTAATCGAGCAGGGTCGCGAGCTGCGGGTCCACCACCAGCACGACGTCGCCGCCGTTGCCGCCGTCGCCGCCCGCCGGGCCGCCGCGCGGGATGAACTTCTCGCGGCGCCACGCGACGGCGCCGTCGCCGCCGTCGCCGGCCTTCACGTGGATCCGGACCTCGTCGACGAACTTCACAGTGACCTCCAGAAACACGAAACGCCGCGAGCCAGCCGGCCGCGGCGTCCCGAGCTCGAGGTGGCGAAGGATCAGGCCTTCGGGACCACCGAGATGTAGCGCCGGTCGCCGCGCTTGCGGGTGTACTTCACCTTGCCCTCGACCTTCGCGTAGATCGTGTAGTCGCGGCCCATCCCGACGTTCGCGCCAGGGTGGAACTCGGTGCCGAGCTGGCGGATGATGATGTTGCCCGCGAGGACGTCCTCCGACCCGTAGATCTTCACGCCGCGGTGCTGACCCGGAGAGTCACGCCCGTTCCGAGACGAGCCCTGCCCTTTTTTGTGAGCCATGGTGCCTTCCTTCTCCCGGCCTTACGCGCGGACGGCGGTGATGAGGACCTCGGTGAACGGCTGGCGATGACCGCGCTTCTTCGTCCAGCCTTCCTTCTTCTTGCGGAAGTTGATGACCTTCTTGTGCTTGCCCTGGGCGACGATCTCGCCCTCGACGGCCGCGCCCGAGACGACGGGGCTGCCCACCTTCGCCTCGCCCTCGCCGCCGACGAGCAGCACGTCGAACGACAGCTTCCCGCCCACGTCGCCGTCGAGCTTCTCGACCTTGAGGCGGTCGCCCTGGGAGACGCGATACTGCTTTCCGCCGGTCCGGATCACCGCGTACATCGGCCGCTCCTTCTCTCTCGAAATTCCTGTGGAGTTCCTGGGGTACGGCCCTGCGCGAGCATAAGCGCGGCCAGCCCGGACCTCCGGGAGGGCGGTTCTATACGATCCACGCCACGCGCCTGTCAAGGATTCCGGACACTTCCCCGTTATCACCCCAGGGATGAGCGCGCCCCTCGACCGATCCGTCACCCTCCCCGGCGGCGTCCGCATGCCGATCCTCGGCCTCGGGGTCTTCCAGTCGCCGCCCGGCAAGGTCACGCGCGAGGCGGTGAAAGCGGCGCTCGAGCTCGGCTATCGCCACGTGGACACCGCGCGCGTGTACGGGAACGAGCGCGACGTCGCCGCCGCCATCGCGGAGAGCGGCCTCGCGCGCGCCGAGGTCTTCGTCACGACGAAGCTGTGGAACTCGGACCAGGGCTACGACGCCGCGCTCGCCGCGTTCGAGAAGAGCGTGGACCGGCTCGGCGGCCCGCCCGACCTGTACCTCATCCACTTCCCGGTGGCGGGGACGCGCATGGAGAGCTGGCGTGCGCTCGTCCACCTCCTCGAGGAGCGGCGGGTCCGCGCCATCGGCGTGTCGAACTACACGGTGCGGCACCTCGAGGAGCTGCTCGCCGAGTCGCCGGTCGTGCCGGCCGTGAACCAGGTCGAGCTCCACCCCTTCCTGTACCAGCGGGAGCTGCTCGCGTTCTGCCGCTCGAAGGGCATCCAGCTCGAGGCCTACGCGCCGCTCGTGAAGGGGCAGCGCATGGACGACCCGGTGCTGCGGCGCATCGCGGCCGCGCACGGGAAGACACCGGCGCAGGTCCTCGTGCGCTGGTGCATCGAGCACGAGGTGGTGGCCATCCCGAAGTCGGTGCGCCGCGAGCGCATCGCCGAGAACGCGCAGGTCCTCGACTTCTCGCTCGCGCCCGAGGAGGTGGCCGCGCTGGACGCGCTCGACGAGGGCTTCCGGACGAGCTGGGACCCGACCGATGTGCCGTAGCGCCCGCGTGATTATGGATCAGGCGTGGCCCGCCTCGCCGATCGCGTCCCGGAGAACGTCCCCGGCGCCTTCTTCGTCGACTCGACGTGCATCTCCTGCGACACGTGCCGCCGCGTCGCGCCCGCGACGTTCGGCGGCGGCGAGGACGACCGCGCGTTCGTGGCGGCGCAGCCGCGCGACCCCGGCGAGGAGCGGCGCGCGCTCATGGCGCTCGTCGCGTGCCCCGTCGCGGCCATCGGCACGGCCGAGAAGCACCGCGGCGCCGCGGCCGCCGCGCGCGCCTTCCCCGACCCCGTACCGGGCGCGGACGGCGTCTACCAGTGCGGGTACGCCGCGGAGTCGTCGTTCGGGGCGGCGAGCTGGCTCGTCGTCCGGCCGGGCGGGAACGTCCTCGTCGACTCGCCGCGCTTCGCCGGGCCGCTCCTCGCGGGCCTCCGGGCGCTCGGCGGCGCGCGCTTCATGTTCCTCACCCACCGCGACGACGTCGCCGACCACGCGCGGTGGGCGGACGCGCTCGGCTGCGAGCGGATCCTGCACGTGCGCGACGTCACCGGGCGGACCGGCGAGCTGGAGCGCCGCGTGGAGGGGGAGGCGCCCATCGCGCTCGCGGGCGACCTCCTCGTCATCCCCGTGCCTGGCCACACGCCGGGGTCGGCGGCGCTCCTCCACCGCGAGCGGTTCCTCTTCTCGGGTGATCACCTGTGGGGCGACGCCGAGGGGCGGCTGGGCGCGAGCCGGTCGGTGTGCTGGTGGGACTGGGGCGAGCAGACGCGCTCGATGGAGCGGCTCCTCGCGCACCGCTTCGAGTGGGTCCTGCCCGGCCACGGGCGGCCCTGGCGCGCCCCGTCGGCGGAGGCGGCGCGAGAGGCCCTCGCGGAGCTCCACGCCTCCATGCGACGCCGGGCGTGAGCTACGCCGTCTCGCGCCGACCGGCACCCGCGCCGCTCGCCTCCGCGAGCGGCACCACGTCGTGGAACTTCGTGTAGTCGATGACCGAGCGTTCGGAGCCGGGCGTGAGGATGTCGGCGAACTTCGCGTTCCAGCGGATGTCGTCGGAGCGGTAGGCGTGGCGCGCGTGGATGGTCTGGGAGAGCCCCTCGTCGGTGCCGGTGAGCGACACGATGAAGTCGCTCATCGTCGCGCGGAGCTCCGCGGCGTCCTTCCCGTGGAGCGGGCTCTCCTGGTCGATGGGGTGGATGGCGGTCCAGGTGAGGGCGAACGCGGCGTGCTCGCTCCGGCGCAGCTTGAGATCGTGCAGGCGGCGCACCGGCTCGCCGTCCGCCGTCACGTCGTTCCGCACCAGCGTGAGCCGCAGGCGCGCCTCGACGATCTGGTTCCCGCGCGCGTTCGCCATCCGGAACATGAGGGACGGCACGCGCTCGTACGGCGCCACCACCGCCACCTTGCTGAAGAGCACCCTGGCGGTCGGCCGCGAGAAGCGCGCGAAGACGAGGCCGGTCGTGACGGCGAGCCCGACCATGCCGAGCAGCGCCTCGGCGGTCACGAGGAGGTTCGCGCCGACCGTCGCGGGCGCCATCTTGCCGTACCCGATGGTGGCGAGCGTCTGGACGCTGAAGAAGAAGACGTCGGCGAAGGAGCCGGGGCGCGCGTTCTCGATCGCGCCCGGGAGCGCCCAGTAGCCGCACGCGAAGAGCGCGTTGATCCCGAGGTACCCCGCGAACACGAGCGCGAAGAAGCGCCGCCACGCCATGGTGAGCAGCCGGTGGTACACGTCCCGGAGGAGCCCGCGCTCGAGCCCGATCGACACGAGCTCGCGCCCGGCGCCGAACTCCGAGACGGTGCGCTTCGGTCGAGCCGCCATGACGGGCCGTATAACGGCGTGCCCCGCCGTCCGCTCATAGCCCGAAGTGCGCGGGCGAGAGGCCCTTCCACGCGCAGTACGCGCGCAGCTCCTTCTTCACCACGTTCCACGCGACGGCGAGGGCGACGAGGTCGTCGGTCCAGCCGATCGGGACGAGGAAGTCGG
>DASWDS010000035.1:0-40633 GCA_036395165.1 Anaeromyxobacteraceae bacterium
GGCGCGCTCCGGCTACTACCAGCCCGGCGGCGCGTTCGGCTTCCGGGATCAGCTCCAGGACGTGCTCGCCCTCGCGCTGGCGCGCCCCGCTCTCGTGCGCGAGCACCTCCTGCGCGCCGCGGCCCGTCAATTCCTCGAGGGTGACGTCCAGCACTGGTGGCACGAGCCGAGCGGCCGCGGCACGCGAACGCGCTGCTCGGACGATCTGCTGTGGCTGCCTTACGCCGTGGCGCAGTACGTCCGCACGACCGGTGACTTGGGCGTCCTCGACGAGGTCGTGCCGTTCCTCGAGGCTGCAGTGCTCGCGCCCGACGCGCTGGACTCCTACACGCAGCCGCGCGTCTCGGCGGAGCAGGCGTCGCTCTTCGAGCACTGCGTCCGCGCGATCGACCGAGCCTCGACCGCGGGCGCTCACGGTCTGCCGCTGATGGGAAGCGGCGACTGGAACGACGGCATGAACCGCGTGGGGCAAGAAGGACGCGGCGAGAGCACGTGGCTCGGCTTCTTCCTCCACGGCGTGCTGCTCGAGTTCGCGCCGTGGTGCGACGCGCGGGGAGACGCTGCACGTGCCGAACGGTACCGGGGCCAGGCCGGCAGGCTCGCCTCCGCGCTCGAGCGGACCTGGGACGGGGAGTGGTACCGGCGCGGCTACTACGACGACGGTGCGCCCCTCGGCTCCGCCCAGAACGACGAGTGCAAGATCGACTCGATAGCGCAGTCGTGGGCCGTGCTCTCCGGGGCGGTACCGTTAAGGTTCGCAGAACGTGCGATGGATGCCGTCCGCACGCACCTCGTCCGGCGGGCGGCTCGCGTGATCCTGCTGCTCGAGCCACCCTTCGATCGGTCGGCGCAGGCTCCGGGGTACATCAAGGGCTATGCGCCCGGCGTGCGGGAGAACGGCGGACAGTACACGCACGCGGCGGTCTGGGTCGTCATGGCGCTGGCGCGGCTCGGGAGCGGTGACGAGGCCGCCGAGCTGTTCCACGTGCTGAACCCCATCAACCACACACGGACGAGCGCAGACGTGGACCGCTACCGGGGCGAGCCCTACGTCGTCGCCGGCGACGTGTGCGCCCACCCCGAGCACGCCGGGCGCGCGGGGTGGACCTGGTACACCGGCTCGGCGGGCTGGATGTACCGCGCCGGGCTCGAGAGCATCCTCGGGCTCCGGCGCCACGGCGCGAGCTTCGAGGTGGATCCCTGCATCCCGGCGTCCTGGCCCGAGTACGCGATCACCTGGCGCGTCGGGGCGACGCGCTACGACATCTCGGTGTCGAATCCTGAGCGCCGCTGCCGCGGGATCGCCTCTGCGCTGCTCGATGGCTTGCCGGTTGATCCCGGCGCCGTGCCGCTCGTCGACGACGGCGCGGTGCACCTGGTGCGCCTGGTTCTCGGATGACGCTCTCCGCGTAAACCTGAGCCCGATGACAACGCCGAAGGCGTCCCGACTTCACCCGTCCTGCGGTCGCGAGCCGCTACCCGCGCGGCACGAGCCCGTGCAGCAGGTCGGCGCGGTCGACCATCCCCACGAGGCGTCCATCCTTGTCGGTGACGCCGAGCACCTTGTGGTCACCTCGCAGCATGCGTGCGGTGGCCTCGCTGAGGAGCGTGTCCTCCGTCGCAGTCGGCACGTCGCGGCTCATGAGGTCGGCGGCGCGGCGCGCCCGCGCGTGCTGCTCGGCGGACGCTTCGTCGGCGCGCGGATGCGAGAACGGAAGGCGGTGCATGAGCGAGCGCAGCGCGGTCGGGCGCAGCGACGGCGTGAGCCGGTCGAGCAGCTCCGCGTCCGTCACGACCCCGACCACGCGCCGGTCCGCGTCGACGACGAGCGCCCGGTTGAGCCGCGTCGAGACCACCGCCTGGAAGACCTCCGGAAGCGGCGTCTCGGGATGCACCATGGGGATGTCGCGGCGCATGACACGCGAGAGCGGCGTGTCGCCGGCGAGCCCGAGCTCGCGCGGGATCGGCTCCTTGCGCTCCATCGCCCGCGCCGCGGTTCGCAGCAGGTCCAGGCGGCTCACCAAGCCGACCATGGCGCCATGGTCGTCGATCACCGGGAGACGCTTCAGTCTCCGGTTCGTCATCACCTCGGCGACGGCCGGAAGCGGCGTCCTCGCGTGGACCGTGACCGGCCCCGGCGTCATGACGTCCGCGGCCGTCTTGTTCGTGGAGGCGAGGCGTCCGAGCACGTCGTGCAGCTCCGGCGTGTCGAGCGCCTGGAGCAGGTCGATGCGCACCCCGAGGCCGCCTTTGCGGACGAGGTCGCCGTTCGTGATGATGCCGACCGGGATCCCCTCCTCGAGGACGGGCACCGCCCGGTACACCTTCGCGAGCATCACCTCGACGACCTGGCGCAGCGGCGCGTCCTTCGAGACGGACGTGATCTCTCTCGACATCACGTCCGCCGCGGTGAGCGCGATCGGGAGCTCCCGGACAGGGTTCGGCTGGTGAAGGACGATCTCGGTGTCGTCCATCGTGATGAGGCCGCGCGGCACCATCTCCTTCACGCGGCCGAGGAGCCGAGCGACGACCTCGGGCGCATCGATCCATTCGACGATCATCGGGAGATCCTGGGCGACGTCCACGAGATGCGAGACGTGGATCCGACCGGCGGACCCGAAGCCGGTGACCGCGCGCAGGACGGTCGCGCCCTGCGCGTTCTCGCGCCTGAGGAGCTCGACGATCGCGAGCGCCGCCGAGGCGTGGCCGACCTTGTCCCCTTCGCTCACGTAGATGCGAACTCGCTTCGCTTTCCCGACGAGGTCCATGTGAACCTCCTGTGGAGAACATGGAAACGGTCGCGGTCTCCCCTACGATAGTCATCGTACGACATACGGCGATGAAGCTCGCCCGTCCCTTGGGACGCCGCCAACCACCCCGCGAGGGGTTCATGGCTTCTACGAGGAGCATCAGCCGCGCAGCAGCTATTCCGTGCGCGGCGGAGCCGCCTCCCACGTCGGTAGGCCATGGAGGTCGAAGGCGCGCCCCGGGACCGGCCCGCCCTCACCGCCGTCGCAGCGTGAGCGCGATCCCGGCGAGGATGGCGGCGCCCGAGATCGCGATTCGCGCCGTGAGGTGCTCGCCGAGGAGAGCCGTCGCGCCGATCCCGGCGAGCACCGGCACCGTGAGCTGGACGGCGGCGGAGCGGGTCGCCCCGAGGATGGGGACGACCGCGTACCAGAGGCTGTACCCTCCGGCCGATGCGAGCGCGCCCGATGCGGCCGCGAGCAAGATGCCCTCCCCGGTCGCGACGCGGTCGCGGAGCAGCGCGACGCTCAGCGCGATCGTGAACGGGAGGGCGCGAAGGAAGTTGTCCGCGTTCGTCGCGATCGGATCGCGCGCGGAGCGCCCCCGGAGCGAGTAGGCTCCCCAGGCGACGCCTGCGGTGATCATGAGGAGGGCGCCGATCGGATCGGGCGCGCTCGCACCCGGGAGCCCGAGGTACGCAAGGCCGCCGAGCGCGACGGCGATCCCGACCCACTGGACGGCGCCGGGCCGCGCGCCGCGCGCGACGGTCCAGCCGAGCATCGTCACCTGCACCGCCCCGAAGAGGAGCAGCGCGCCGACGCCGGCGCCGATGCGCACGTACGCGAGGGAGAACGCGGCCGCGTAGAGGAAGAGCGCGAGCCCGGCGCCGAAGCTCCCGCCGCCGGGGCGCGCGCGTCCCCTGAGGATGACGATGAGCGCGAGCGCCGCAGCGCCGGAGACGAGCCGGATCGACGTGAACGTGGCCGCGTCGACGAGCCGCGGCCGGAGCGCCGCCCGGCAGAGGAGCGAGTTCGCGGCGAAGCAGACGAGCGTTGCCACGGTGAGCGCGATGGTGCGCAGGCGCGAGGCGGCCGGCGCGGCCTCCGGCTGGCACGGGGGGATCGCGCCGCTCCGTCCGAGGGTCACCACGGTTGCATCATCGCACGGTGCGTCGTCATCCGAGTCTCCGGGCAGATCCCGTCGAACCACTCCCGCTGTCGTGACCGCCATGACACCCTCGTGACGAGGGGAGCGCATGACTATGGAGGCCCCGCGTGCGGCAGCGCCGCTCCGGCTCCAGGATCCCGATGCCCGAGCTCTCTCCTCGCGTCCGCTTTCCGCGCGACGGTGGCTTTCACGCCGACCTGAAGCGCCGAGTGCGCGCGTACTTCGAGCGCACGCGCCGATCACCCTCGGGGGCCGTCGCGATGCACGCGAAGACGGCCGCCATCGCGGTGTGGTTTGCGACGTCGTACGCGCTGCTCCTCGCCTGTGGAGGCGCGTCGGCGTGGCTCGCCGTCGCGCTCACGGCGTCGCTCGCGCTCGCCACGGCCGGCATCGGGTTCTCCGTCATGCACGACGCGAACCACGGCGCCTACTCCCGATCGGCCGGCGTGAATCGCGCCCTCGGTCTGGCGCTCGACTTCGTGGGGGCGAGCTCGTACGTGTGGCGCTTCAAGCACAACGTCCAGCACCACACGTACACCAACGTCGACGGCATGGACGCCGACATCGAGAGCGAGCCGTTCCTCCGGCTCGCGCCGTCGCAGCGCCGGCGCGCTTTCCACCGCTACCAGCACGTCTACGCGTGGTTCCTGTACGGAGTGCTCACCGTGAAGTGGTGGTTCGTGGACGACCCCGTCGATCTCCTGCGGGGCCGCCTCGGCCGGCACCCGTTCCCGCGGCCGCGAGGGCGCGAGCTCGCCGCGGTCATCGCCGGGAAGGGCGTCTTCCTGGCGTGGGCGGTGGTGGTCCCGGCGCTCGTCTACCGGAGCGCTTGGGTCGCCCTCCTCTTCCTGATGGGCGCGTTCGTGCTCGGAGTCGTGCTGTCGACGGTGTTCCAGCTCGCGCATGCCGTCGGCGGCGCCGAGAGCCATGCTGCGGAGCCGGGCGATCAGCAGATGCCGACGGGCTGGGCGGAGCACCAGGTGCGCACGACCATCGACTTCGCGCCGAGGAGTCGCCTGCTCGGCTGGTTCGTCGGGGGGCTCAACTTCCAGATCGAGCACCACCTCTTCCCGGCGGTGTGCCACGTCCACTATCCCGCGCTCGCCGGCATCGTCGAGGAGACCTGCCTCGCGCACGGCGTTCCGTACCGCTCACACCCCACGCTGCGGGCCGCGCTGGCGGCGCACTACCGGTTCCTGCGCGCGCTCGGCCGGCCGGGGGACGATGAGATGATGCGCCCCTACCTCGTGCAGCCATGAAGAGGCCGCTCACGCGTCTGGCCGCCGCGCACCGCCTAGGCGAACGAGCTTCTCGCCTTCGCCGCCGCGGCGGCCACACGCGCTGCCGCTGCTGCACCCTGCGCAGTGCCCCCCCTTCCGCCAGAGGGAGCGGTACAGGAGCCACGAGGCGAGCCCGAGGATCACGGAGCCCGTCACCACATCCACGGCGCTCATCTTTCAGCCTCCCAGCCCGAGCAGGCGGCCGCCCTGGAAGACGGCGAACGCGGCGATCCACGCGAGGGCCGTCTGCGAGACGCACGCGACGCCGAACCACTTCCAGGAGCCGAACTCCTGCCGCATGGCGACCGCCACCACCATGCAGGGGACGTACAGGAGGACGAAGATCATGAAGGCGTACGCGGAGAGCGGCGTGAACGTGCGCTGCAGCACCGCCTTCAGTGACGCGCGGTCCGCCTTCTCCTCCGTCGAGAGGCTGGAGACGCTCCAGGTCGAGACCACGTTCGACGCCGCCGCCCTCGCGGCGCTCCCGAACGAGACCGCGATCTCGCGCAGGTCCTCCCCGAGCGTCGGCGCCGGTTCCTCCCTCTTCTGCTCGGTCGCCGGGGCGTAGATCTCCGCCATCGTCCCGACCACGATCTCCTTGGCGATGACGCCGGTGATGAGCGACGACGCGGCCTCCCAGGTGCCGAAGCCGAGGGGCGCGAGCGCCGGCGCGACCACCTGCCCCGCCCTGCCCAGGTAGGAGTCGCGCTTGTTCTCGACGCCCCAGGGCAGGTTGAGGAGGAACCACACGAAGATCGAGACGGCGAGGATGTACGTCCCCGCCTTCACGAGGAAGTGCTTGCCCTTCTCCCAGGTGTGGAGCGCGAGCGTGCGCGCGGAGGGCATCCGGTACGGCGGCAGCTCCATGATGAAGGCGGGCGCCTCGCCGCGGAAGAGCGTCGATCGGAAGAGGACGCCCATGAGGATGGCGATCGCGATGCCGGCGACGTAGAGCGACCAGACCACGGTCCCCGAGCGCGACGCGAAGAACGCGCTCACGAACAGGACGTAGACGGGCAGCCGCGCGCCGCACGACATGAAGGGGATGAGGAGCGCGGTGAGGGCCCGGTCGCGCTCGCTCTCCAGCGTGCGGGTCGCGTAGATGCCGGGGACGTTGCAGCCGAACCCGAGCAGCATCGGGATGAAGGACTTTCCGTGCAGACCGATGCCGTGCATCGCGCGGTCCATCACGAACGCGGCGCGCGCCATGTAGCCGCTGCCCTCGAGGAAGGTGATGAAGAACATCATCGCGAAGATCACCGGCACGAAGACCAGCACGAAGCCGACGCCCGCGATGATGCCGTCCTTGACGAGCGACACCGTCCACGCGGGGGCGCCGATCGCCCCCAGGATGGCACCCGCCCACCTCTTGAACGGCCCCTCGCTCATCGCGCGGATCCAGTCGCCGAACGGAGAGGAGACGTCGAACGTGAGCTTGAACACCACCCACATGGCGAGGAGGAAGATGGGGATCCCGAGGTAGCGGTTCAGGACGACGCGGTCGATCCGCTCCGTCAGGTCCGTCCTCGGCAGCCGCGGCCTGGTGAGCACCTCGCGGGTGAGGCCCGCGGCGAGCGCGTAGCGCGCCTCGGCCACGAGCGCCTCGACGTCGCCGCCGTGCGCGCGCTCGAGGTGCTCGAGGGACCGGCCGATCAGGGCGGTCCGGTCGGCGCTGGTCTCGGCGAGCACACGCGCGTCGCCCTCGATGAGCTTCAGCGCGAGCCAGCGCGGGGCGTTGGTGGCCGCGAGCGGCGGCGCGTCTCGCACGATCGCGGCCGTGACGGCGCTCACCGCCTCGTCGAGGTCCGGCCCGTAGCTCAGCTCGGCGGGAATCCGCTGCGCGCCGTGGTCGGCGGTGGCGAGCACGCCGTCCACCAGCTCCTGGAGGCCGGCGCGCTTCGTTGCGGACGTGGGGACGACGCGGATGCCGAGCCGCTCCTCGAGCGCGCGCACGTCGATGCGGAATCCCTTCGCCTCCGCCTCGTCGTGGATGTTGAGCGCCATCACGACCGGGATGCCGAGCTCGAGCAGCTGCACCGTCAGGTAGAGATTGCGCTCGAGGTTCGTCGCGTCGACGACGTTCACGATGACGTCGGGCCGCTCCCGCACCAGGTAGTCACGGGCGACGATCTCCTCCTGCGAGTAGGGCGACAGGGAGTAGGTGCCGGGCAGGTCCACCAGGCGGACGCGCCGGCCGGCGTGCTCGAACGTCGCCTCCTTCTTCTCGACGGTGACGCCGGGCCAGTTGCCGACCTGGAGCCGTGTCCCGGCGATGGCGTTGATGAGCGTGGACTTGCCGGAGTTGGGGTTCCCGGCCACCGCCACCGTCACGGTGGCGTGCTCGCCGAGGGGAGGCGCGACGGTCCTGACGGCCGCTACGCTCATGGCGCTTCCTCCACGGCGATGCCCTCTGCCTCCTTCTTCCGGAGCGACAGCTTGTAGCTCTTGATGGTGACCTCGATGGGATCGCCGAGCGGCGCGACCTTTTCGACGGTGACGTGCTCTCCCACGAGGATGCCCATGTCCATCAGCCTCCGCCTCATCGGGCCAATCGCGCCCACGGCCGTGATGCGCGCGCGCGCGCCGGGCCTCAGCTTCGCCAGGTTCATTCCGGCATCCTCCTCACCACGATTCGCATGGCCACGCCGCGCGCGACCGCGATGCGCGACTCGTCCACCTTCACCAGCACCGAGCGGCCGGCGTTCGCGAGCATCTCCACGCGCTTGCCGGCGCGGAGGCCCATGTCCTCGGCGCGGCCGTCGCCGGTGCCTCGCTCACCGTCGTGAGCGGGGCCGGACCTCGGCACGATCTCGCCGACCTCACCTTGCCCGAGCAGCGCCATCGGCATCATGGAAGGGCTCCCTTCGCGCGATCCCATCAGCCCTTCTGTGGCTCGGTCGGCCCGGCGAGGCCGAACGGGTGCTCGAAGCTCAGGTAGAAGAGGACCGCCTTCTCGCCTCGGCTCGGGCCGACGCCGAGGGGGAAGCTGACGCCGGGGACGATCTGGAGGCCGCTCGCGAAGTTGATGGCGCCGCGCAGGCCCGGGTTGATCGTGAGCGACTCCGTCCGCTGCACGCCCGTCTTCACGGCGAGCTCCGTCGTCGTGTAGAGCGCCTCCAGCATCACGTTGAGGCGGGAGTGCGCCAGCCAGATGAGGCTCTGGCCGATGGCGAAGGTGGTGAGGGGCGCGCTGTCGGTGGCGCTGGCGCGCGCCGACGGGACGTAGGTGCCGCCGATGTTCGAGTGCGAGACGAGGTGGCTGCCCAGCGTCACGCTGAGCGGCACGTTGATCTGGAGACCCGCGCCGCCCGCGCCCAGCCCGCGCGTGGCGTCGCCGGACGGGAGGAGGAACGTGAGGCGTGGCGCGAGCGCCACGGCCGTCTCGCCGCTGCCCACCGCTTGCCAGCGGTAGTTGAGCGCGAGGTCGCCCACGCCCGTCGCCTCGGGCGCGAGGCCGACGAAGTTGAGCGTCACGCTCGCCTGGTGCGTCTGGCCGAGCACGGGCCACTCCTCGGTGAAGGAGTAGCCCCAGGCGCCCGTGCGGCTGGAGCGGCTGAAGCTGCTGATGTGCTGGATGACGCCCGGCTCCTGGTTGTAGGCCTCCTCGACGAGGAAGCTGTTGTCCTGGATCGGAGCGTCCTCGGAGCGAGCGAGGGACGGCGACAGCGCGACGACTGCGGCGGCGAGCGCGACGGCGTTGCGAACGGTAGACATGGGGATCCTGCGAGCGGGGCTCGCGAGTGGGCGCGGGGCTCGTGAGCCACTGGCCTCGGGGTGGGGATCGCTGCGGTGAACCATGATAATGAGAACCACTATCAACATCGCCGAACCCCTGTCCTTGACCGTCATCAACGGGGGTGTCGATCGTGCTCGAAAGCTCCTGCATGCCGGCGAACGCGAGGCGGGGCGCCGCTCGCGCGCCCGGGTTGACGCCGATCAAGGAGGCGCGCCGCGGAGGGTGATATTGAATCTGAGTTTCAAGTTCACGAGCGGAGGCCGCCGCGCATGGTCGTCTGCAGCTGCTTCAACCTCTCGGACGCGGACATCCGCGATCGGGCCCGCCGGGGCCTCTCGTTGAAGGAGATCCTCGACGAGACCGGCGCGGGCTCGTCCTGCGGCGCGTGCCAGCTCTCCATCGCGCGCGCGCGCGCGGGTCAGGCCGCCGCGCCCGCCCATCGCTGTGGCCACCGGACCGCCGCGTGAGCGGGAGCCCGAAGCAGCACCGGGGGCCGCCCGACGCCGCCGAGCGCGCCGCGTCGGTGTCCGCGCGGCTGGCGCGGGCGGGGCTGAAGCGCTCCGCGGTCCGCAACGCGGTGATCGAGGCGTTCTTCGCGAGCGAGGGCCACGTCACGGTGGACGAGCTGCTCCTGCGCGCGCGGGAGATCCTGCCCAGCGTCGGCCCCTCCACCGTGTACCGGACGATGAAGCTCCTCGTGGAGCACGGCTTCGCGACCTCCCGCGACTTCGGCGGCGGGCACGCGCGGTTCGAGCCGGTGTCGGGGCGCCACCACGACCACGTCGTGTGCACGCGCTGCGGCGCGGTGCGCGAGTTCGAGGACCAGGAGATCGAGCTGCTCCAGCAGCAGGTCGCACGGCGCCTCGGCTTCGAGATCGACTCCCACCGCCTCGAGCTCTACGGACGGTGCGCCGCATGCCGCGCGGCCGACGCGCGCCCGACCGCGCGAGGGCGCGGGCGGCCATGAGCCGGCGGCGCCGCCCCCGCTCTCGCCAGCTCCTCCGCTGTCGCCCCGGGCGATTCCCATCTTATTTGGGCTGCGCGCTCGACTTTGCGGTCCGTTCAGAGTAAGTACGCGTTTCCCACCAGATCTGGATCGGGACGGAGCGGCTTTTCGCCGTTCGCGAATATCAGAAGAAACGAGTTCATCCAGTAATGGCTACCGGTACCGTGAAGTGGTTCAACGACGCGAAGGGTTTCGGCTTCATCACGCAGGACGGCGGCGGCGAGGACGTCTTCTGCCACCACACTGCAATCCAGGCCGATGGGTTCCGTACCCTCGCCGAGGGCCAGAAGGTGGAGTTCGACGTGACCAAGGGCCCGAAGGGGCTCCAGGCGGCGAACGTCCGCCCGGTCTAGTTCGCTTCACCTGATGTGATGGGAGCCTGGCCTTTCGAGGCCGGGCTTCTTCGTTTTCGAGGGCTCGCGCGCTCCGCGCCGACACCTCGAGGCGAGCTCCAGCCCGGCGGCGCAGGTCGCGACGGCGCTGCCCTGACGGCGCTCCAGGTCACCGCCTGGTGGCGAGGCTCGGCTTCTTGGGAAGATGCCGCAGCCCCATCCACGCGAGCGCCGCGATGTGGTTCGCGACCTCCTCCACGCTCGGCTTGCGCGTCTCGGTCCACCACTGACCGACGGACGTCACCATCCCGATGAGCGCGTGGGCGTAGATCGGAGCGGCCTTCGGGTCGTAGCCGGCGTCCTTGAACGCGGCCGTGAAGACGTCACCGACCCGTTCCGCCACGTCGTTGAGGAGGCTCGACATGCCGCCCGTGGCGGACGCGACCGTCGAGCCGTGGGCGAGCACGGCGAAGCCGTCGGGGTGGTCGTTCACGTACCCGAGGAACGCGAGGGCGGCGCGCTCGACGCGCTCACGGGGCGATCCCGTCGCGATGGCCTCGGCGATCCGGCGCACGACGTACTCCATCTCGCGGTCGACCACCACCGCGTACAGCCCTTCCTTGCCCCCGAAGTGCTCGTAGACGATCGGCTTCGAGACCTTCGCGTGCTCGGCGATCTCCTCCACCGAGGTGGCGTCGTAGCCGCGCCTGGCGAAGACGGCCCGCCCGACGTCGATGAGCTGCGCGCGTCGCGCTGCAGCGGTGAGGCGGCGCTGACCTCGTGGGCCCATGGGGAAATGGTATTACCACGAAGTAAGTTACTCAACCGTATACCACGCGCGCCTGCCGGCCTGGCCGGCTGCAGCGACTTGCATTCAGCGATTCGGCCCGTTACGTTCCAGTAACTTACTCATGCGTAACTACAAGGCCGCAACAACGATGCTCACAACAACGATGCTGACGAGGAGCCGAGTCCCCATGATCGCGAGCGCCCTCGCGCGCCGGCTCCGGCTCGACCGCCACGCGGAGTTCTGGCTGGGCGAGCTCGACGGCACGTGGTCCCTGGGCGAGATCCGCGCGCGCGTCGCGGCGGTGATCGCGGAGACGCCCGACGCGAAGACGTTCGTGCTGCGTCCCAACGGAGCATGGCGCGCCCACCGCGCAGGCCAGCACACGACGATCGAGGTCGAGATCGACGGCGTGCGCGTCCGTCGCTGCTACTCCCTCTCGTCGGCACCCGCCGACGCGCTCCCCGCGATCACGGTGAAGCGCGCGCGGGGCGGCCGGGTCTCGGGATGGCTCCACGACCACCTGCGGCCGGGTGACGTGGTGCGGGTGTCGCCCGCCGCCGGTGATTTCGTGCTCCCCGAGCCCGTTCCGCGCAAGCTCCTGATGCTGAGCGGGGGGAGCGGCATCACCCCCCTCATGTCGATGGTCCGCGATCTCGCCGCCCGAGACCGCGTCCCCGATCTGGTCTTCGTGCACCACGACCGATCGGCGAAAGACGTGATCTTCGGCCGTGCCCTCGCCGAGCTGGCTGCGGACCACACGAGCCTGCGGATCGTGTCGTGCCTCGCCGACGGCACGCCGGGGCCTGGCCGGTTCGACGAAGCCCAGCTGCGCCGGCTCGTGCCGGACTTCGCCGAGCGCGAGACCTTCCTGTGTGGCCCGTCCGGGCTGATGGCGCGCGTCGAACGGCTCTGGGCGGACGCCGGTGCGGCGGGAGCGCTCCATCTCGAGCGCTTCGTCCCCCCGGCCGCGCGGGCGCCGCTCGAGGATCACGACGGCGGGACGCCCGTGAGCGTCATGCTCACGGAGTCGGGTCGCAGCTTCACCGCGGCCTCGGGGACGCTGCTCGAGCAGCTCGAGCGCGCGGGCGAGCGCCCGCGCTTCGGCTGCCGGATGGGGATCTGCCAGACCTGCAAGTGCCGCAAGCGGACGGGCTGTGTCGAGAACCTCCTCACCGGCGCCGTGTCGAGCGAGCCCGACGAGGACATCCAGCCTTGCATCTCCGTCGCGCGCTCCGACCTGGAGCTGTGCCTGTGAAGAGGAAGCTCATGACGACGACCAGCAAGACCTTGAGCCGCCAGGAGGCGGACGCCTTCGGCCGGGAGCTCGACGCGCTCCGCCAGGAGGTCGTCGCGAGCCTCGGCCAGGCCGACGTCGATCACATCCGCCGGATGATCCGCGCTGCCCGCTACGCCGAAGCGGGTGGCCGGCTGGCGCTGCACCTCGGGCTCGATCCGGTGACCTTCGCGGCGGGCGCGGGCGCTGTCGCGCTCTCCAAGATCCTGGAGAACATGGAGGTCGGCCACAACGTCATGCACGGTCAGTACGACTGGACCAAGGACCCCGAGCTCGACTCGCGGTCGTACGAGTGGGACATCGTGTGCACGGCCGACGACTGGCGGCACTCGCACAACTACGAGCACCACACGTTCACGAACGTCCTCGGGAAGGACCGGGACATCGGGTACGCCCTGCTGCGCGTCAGCCCCGAGCAGCGCTGGCATCCTGTCTATCTCGTCCAGCCCGTGTCGGCCCTGGTGCTCGCCTTCATCTTCCAGTGGGGCGTCGGCCTCCACGACCTGCGCATCGACGAGACGCTGACTGGCAGGCAGTCGCTCGCGAAGCTGCACGCGCACGCCAGGCCGTTCCTCGCCAAGGCCGGGTGGCAGGTGGCGAAGGACTACGCCTTCTTCCCCGCGCTCGCGCTCTGGAACGCGCCGCGCGTGCTGGCCGGCAACCTGCTCGCCAACATGGCGCGAAACCTGTGGTCCTTCGCGATCATCTTCTGTGGGCACTTCCCCAGCGGCGTGCGGCTGTACACGGAGGACGAGGCGCGCGGCGAGAGCCGCGGCCAGTGGTATGTCCGCCAGCTGAACGGGTCCGCCAACATCGAAGGCGGGCGGCTCCTGCACGTCCTGAGCGGCCACCTCAGCCACCAGATCGAGCACCACCTCTTCCCGGACCTGCCCGCGGCGCGCTATCCCAGCATCGCCCCGCGCGTGCGCGACATCTGCGAGCGCTACGGCCAGGCCTACAACACGGGCAGCTTCAGGAAGCAGCTCGGCAGCGTCGTGGCGCGCATCTTCCGCCACGCGCTTCCGAGCGCCGCCTGAGCTCGAGGCGGTGCGAGCGCACGCCTGCCGCGCGCGCCCCGGCGGCGTCGGCGCTTCCCCACACGGGCGCCCGGGGCCTTCCCAAGGGATGCCCAAGGGCGTAAAAAGGGGCCACAATCTCGCGCCGACTTCCGTTCGCTTCGAATGGTCGCCCCCGAGAACAGGCGACCATGATGGATATTGCGACCGGATCGTTGGTGAAGCACGTCTCCCTCGGCATCGGAAAGGTCGTCGCCGTCGAGGCGACCGCCGTGCACGTCTTCTTCCCGGAGAGCGAGAAGCGCTACGCGGCGAAGCTGCGCTGGCCCGCCGCGAGGCCGCTCCTGACGAAGGACGGCGTCCTGGCGAACGACTGGCTCGAGGGGCTCACCTCGTTCTCTCTCGATCCCACCACCGGGCGATACGCGCTCGCCGCGAACTTTCTCAGCCACGACGAGGCCATCGCCGAGTTCCTGAAGACGTATCCGCTGGGCTTCGCCGACCCGGCCTACGTCGGGACCGGGAGCGGGAAACGCGAGCGCGCGTCGAGGTGGCGCGCGGCGGGCGCGGCCTGGGCCGAGGCGTTCGGCGGCGGTGAAGGCGAGCGCCTCGTCGCGGAAGGCGAGCTCCGCGAGGTCGTGCGCCGGGCGCTCCGCGTCGCTGCGCACGTGACGAGCATCCCGGGCATGGTCGAGCAGGACGTGCTCGAGGAGGCGCTCGAGCCCGGCGACGTGGTGGCCGGCTTCTTCGAGGCCTTGTTCGCCGTCCTCTCGGCCCCCTCGCCGACGCGCCCACGGTTCGAGAAGCTGTTCACGACCAGTGACGCGCTGGGCGTCCCGCCGGATCTCGCCTGGCCGATGACGACCCTGTTCCCGTTCGTCGCCGATCCGGCGCGCCACGTGCTCCTCCTCCCGAAGTCCGCCTGCGGCACCGCGAGCCGGCTCGGATGCGACCTCCGCTTCAAGGCGGCGCCCAACTGGGCCACCTACGGTGCGCTGCGTGGCTTCTCGGAGCAGCTCCTCGAGAAGCTGCGCGCCCAGGGCGCACGCGATTTCGTGGACGTCGAGGCGTTCCTGCATGCGCTCGCGGTGAGACGCCCGTCCCCCGCGGACCGGCGCGCCAAGGCGAGCACCCTCTCGAAGGCCTCCGCGGGGGCAGGCGCACCCACGCAGGTGCCGCAGAGGAAGCGATGAACGACGCTTTCCGGGAGGTCAAGGCGCGGTTGCGCAAGCTCGACGAGATCCTCGTGGACCGGGGTCTCACGCACGTGGACTTCGCGCAGGCGCTGAGCCGCGTCCACCGCGTGGAGCGGCGGGGAGATCGCTCGCGCGAGCCCACGTCCGAGCTGCGCACGCTCCTCGAGCAAGCCGAGGGCCTCGCGCGCAAGATCGCATGAACCCGGGGGAGACCACCCGCGGAGGACCATGATGGGGTAGCGGCTCCATCGTGCGCCGATCGCTTCCCCCTGGAACGACGCTGATCGGGGTGGTGCGAGGCCAACGAGCGCTCGCCCTCACTGTCCAATGGCGCGACAGGTGATCAGGTTAGGTCGCCTGGTCGTGGAGCGTCCCGGTCCTCACGGGCCGAGCGCATGGAGGTCGTCGATGGAGCAGCCGCAGATTCGCCTCGTCCATTGGTATCGCACGGACACCCACCGCATCGCGTGCGGCGCCCCGGGCCAGAGCAACTCGACGAAGCACCCCCGCGGCGTCACCTGCAGCGCGTGCCTCGCGCTGCTGGCGGACTCGCGAACCGCGGCGCACGCGATGGACGAGCCGGTGAGCTACGCCTAGATCACGCGCCGTGACGCGACCGATCGACGGCGCCGGCGGCGGAGCACGAAACATCGGCCGAGATCGGAATCTCCGGTTAGAATGACGGCTTGGTGTACTCAGCGCGCACGACCTTCCCCGTCCGGACGCACGTCGTCACCGTCGAATGCCTCGAGAAGCACCGGTGGCGCGTGAGCGTCGATGGCCGTTTGCTCGCAAGCTTCTGCTCCGAGAGCCGCGCCCGCACGGCGGGGCGGATCGAGGCACGGCGCCTCGACTTCATCGCGAGCGACGCGCGCCGGCGTTAGGGCGCGCCCCTCTCTTCCGATCGCGGTAAGATCACGGCGTGGGCACCCGCTCGGCGCGCGGTCCCGGGCAGCGCCCGCGGCTCCGGGCCGTACGACCTCATCGACGACCGCGCGCCTGCAATGCAGTCATCGAGAACACTTCCGACAGGAACGCCCGTGCCGACCGACAAGAGGAAGCAGTCGCTGTACTTCCCGGAGGACATGCTCCAGGAGATGGGCGACGAAGCGAAGAGGCAGGATCGATCGCTCTCCTGGCTGGTGCAGCAAGCATGGAGGATCGCGCGAGAGAAGCTCTCCAGGACTCCCGGCATCAACGATCCCCCGAGCGCGCCGTCGCCCGCCGCGACGGATGGGTCGCAGGGAACGCCGTCGACGTAGCCGCGAGACGGTGGCAGACGTCCCGCGCTCGTGGAGCGCGGTGAGCGGACGCTGGAGGCGGCGCTCGAGCCGCACCGGCTCACGACGTCGCCTGGGGCCTCGTCCGCCTCAGCGCCTCGCCCACGCGGGCGACGAGGGCGTCGGCCGTGAACGGCTTCTCGAGGACCTGCTCGGCGGCGTCGGGGCTCACGAAGCGCTCCGAGTACCCCGACATGAGCACGACCGGCAGCTCCGGCCGCAGCGCACCGACCGCGGCGGCGAGCTCGGTCCCCGACATCTGCGGCATCACGACGTCCGTGAGGACGAGGTCGACCGGGCCGTCCGCCTGCACGTGATGGAGCGCCGCGGCCCCGCTGCTGACGTCGAGCACGCGATAGCCGCTCGCCTCGAGCATCCGCCGCACGCTCCTGCGCACCGTGTCCTCGTCCTCCACGACCAGGATCGTCTCGTCGTGGGGGCGCGTGGCCGGCGCCTGCGCCCGGGTCGCGTCCTCCCTCGGGTCGGCCTCGCAGGCCGGCAGGTACACCGTGAACGTCGTCCCGCGACCGGGCGTGGAGCTCACCGCGACGTGCCCGCCCGCGTCCCGCACGATGCCGTACACGGTCGAGAGCCCCAGCCCCGTGCCCCTCCCCTCCGGCTTGGTGGTGAAGAAGGGCTCGAAGATGTTCGGGAGCACCTCGTCGCCGATCCCGCAGCCCGTGTCCGCGACGGTGAGGACGGCGTATCGCCCTGGCGCGAGCTCCTCGGCGTCCGCCGGAGGTCGCTCCAGCGCCACGTTGCTCGTCTCGATGCGGAGCTCGCCTCCCTCCGCCATCGCGTCCCGGGCGTTCACGGCGAGGTTCACCAGGACCTGCTCGAGCTGCCCGGGGTCGATGCGCGTCGGCCACGGCGCGGTCTCGAGCGCGATGGAGAGGGTCACGTCCTCGCCGATCGCGCGCCGCACGATGGGGTCGATCCGTCGAACCACCGTGCTGAGGTCCACGGCCGAGGGCCGGAAGGCGCTCTTCCGGGCGAAGGTGAGGAGCTGGCGCACGAGCTGGGCGGCGCGCTCCCCGGCCCCCTTGATCTCCTGCGCGTCCTCGCGCCGGGGATCTCCCGCGTCGAAGCTCTCCAGGAGGAAGCTGGAGCAGCTCAGGATCGAGACCAGCAGGTTGTTGAAGTCGTGCGCGATCCCGCTCGCCAGCCGGCCGACGGCGTCCATCTTCTGCGCCTGCAGGAGCTGCTCCCGCGCGCGGCGGTGCTCGCTGACGTCCATGAAGAGGCCCACCGCGCCGACCACGCGGCCATCGGGGTCGCGCAGCGCGCTCCACGAGACGTTGATCCAGACGTCCGAGCCGCCCGGGCGGCGCATCACGAACTCGCGCTTGACGCTCTCACCCCGCGACACGGCCTCGAGGTCTGACTCCGCACGGGCTCGTCCCAGCTCCGGGAGGACGTCGAGGAGCCGCCGGCCGAGCAGGGCGTCCGGGGTCGCGCCGAAGAGCGTGGCGGCACGGGCGTTCACGAACTCCGTGGTGCCCTGCACGTCCACGATCCAGATCCCCTCACTCGACGTCTCGAGGACGCGCGCGAGCCGCTCCTGGCTCGCCCGGAGCGCTGCCTCGGCGCGCCGGCGAATGGTGATGTCGCGGTTCACGGTCACGTAACCGGTGATGTGGCCATCGTCTGCGCGGAGCACCACCGCGTGGCCCTCGACGTCGGCGGACGCGCCGGAACGGAGCGCGCGACGGACCTCGAACTTCAGCTGACCCAGGCGGTCGAGCGCCGCGACGAACTCCGGATACGTGTAGCCCTTGTACTCGCTGGGGAGCACCTCGTTCAGCGGGCGCCCGATCACCTCGTGCGCGGCAAAGCCGTAGATCCGCTCGGCGGCGGGATTCCAGGAGCGGATCACGTGGTCCGAGTCGAGCCCGATGACCGCGTCGTACAGGTTCCGGAGCAGCTCCGCCTGGTAAGAGATCGCCCGGAGCTCCTGCTTGCGCTCGCTCACGTCACGGACGATGGCCTGGAAGAACCACCGGCCCTCCGCCTCGAACCCCCGGGCGCTCACCTCCACCTGGAGCGTCGTGCCGTCGCGCCTCCGGTGGACGGTCTCGTACCGCAGTCGCCCGTCCCGCCGGAGCCGCTCGATCTGCGCGTCGAGGTCATCGGCGTGGCCCGGTGCGCGGAGCGCTCGGAGGTGGAGCCCGGCGAGCTCCTCGCTCGACCAGCCGTACTGCTCCTGCACGCGGGCGTTGGCCCGGACGATCCGGCCGGCGTCGTCGATCATCATGACTGCGTCGTCGGCGTGCTCCGAGAGGAGCTCCAGGTGGCGCGCATGCGCCTCACGTGCCCGCGCCTCCTCGTAACGCGCGCGCTCGAGCAGCGCGGCCTGGTGCCGCCACCACAGCGCAATCGCCCCGACCGCGCTGCCCATCAGGAGGAGGACGAGCAACGCCAGCCTCACGGCCTGCGTCCGGGCCGGCGCCAGCATCTCCTGCAAGTCCATCTTGGAGAGACCGGCGACGCCGATGCCGGCGACGAGCAGCGCCACGGCGAAGGAAGAGAACCTCAACAGTCGGAAGGTGCCGGGAGGCGAGGCCATTCGATCCCCTGCTCTTGGAAGTGCCGTACCAAGGAGGGGTCGGTCGCGGGCACCGCGCTGGCGGGGCTCGTATCGCCGTATCCATCGACGTTTGCGCCTGATCGTGTGCGGCGCCGCGGCAGGCGCGCGAGCTGGTGCGCGCTCGACCCCGGGTCGCCACGGGGCGCACCGTCGCCAGGGCCACGAGTCGCGACGCGACCACGGACCCATGCCGCGGAACGTCACGATCCTGACCCGTCGAGCGCGACCCGGGGCGCCGTACACCCGTCGATTGTGCGCGACCTCCCGACGGATCGCTGCGGCGCCGGCGTTGCAACGGGGGCATCCAGCTCGACTCACTCGGGAGAACGATGAAGCGGCTCCTCTACTTCAGGCAATGGCCGATCCTCCCGAAGATCATGACCATCTCGGTCATCAGCGTCTCCTTCGTGAGCGCGGTGATCCTCTTCTTCTTCTCTCCGCACATCGAGCGGAAGCTGCTGGAGGCGAAGAAGGAGGGGCTCAAGAACGTCGTCGACGTCGCGTTCGCCGTCTTCCACGAGTACGACGCGCTCGCCAGGAACGGGCAGCTGACCCTCGCCGAGGCCCAGGCGCGAGCCGCCCGGAAGATCGGCGAGCTGCGCTATGGCGACAAGGAGTACTTCTGGATCAACGACGTCGAGATGAGGATGGTCATGCACCCCATCCGGCCGGAGCTGGATGGGAAGGACCAGACGAACACGCAGGATCCCAGCGGAAAGTACCTCTTCAGGGATTTCGTGAACGCCACGAGGAGCAATGGGTCCGGGGTCGTCGCGTACCTGTGGCCCAAGCCCGGAGAGCACGCGGCCGTCGCCAAGATCTCGTACGTGAGGCTCTACGAGCCCTGGGGCTGGGTGCTCGGCAGCGGACTCTACGTGGACGACGTCGAGAAGGAGATGGACCGGGTCCGTTGGGTGCTGATCACGGGCACCATCCTGTTCACGGTGGTCACGCTGAGCTTTGCCGGCCTGATCGGCGCCGGCATCACCCGGCCCCTGAGGAAGGTGATCGACGGGCTCCAGGAGATCGCGAGCGGCAAGGGCGACATCGTCCTCAACAAGCGCATCGCCATCACCTCCATCGACGAGATCGGCCTCCTCTCCTCCGAGTTCAACAGCCTGATGGAGTCGATCGGCAGTCTCACGGTCTTCAAGAAGGTGATCGAGGAGGACGACTCCGTCGAGGAGGTCTACCGCCGCCTGGGCGAGGTCTTCACGGGGCAGCTCGGCCTCGGCGGCTGCCACATCTACGAGGTCATCGGCCAGCAGGAGAAGATGGTGCAGGTCTATCCCGTCGCGGGTGGGCGGGGTGAGCTGCACTGCGATCCGGAGGTCGAGGGGAACTGCGAGCTGTGCAAGGCGAAGAGGACCGCGCACACCATCTCCTCCCTCACGTATCCCTCCATCTGCAGGCACTTCCGCGCCGAGCCGGGCCAGCAGCACTGCTGCATCCCGCTCGTGGTCGGCGGCGGCACGGTCGGCGTCGTCCAGCTCCTCTTCGACGCCAGCGAGGGCCGCGCCTCGTTCCGCGAGCACGAGGCCAAGCTCTTCAAGGTCGAGCAGTACATCAAGGAATCGCTGCCGGTCATCGAGACGAAGCGGCTCATGAACACGCTGCGGGAGGCGTCGCTCCGCGATCCGATGACGGGGCTCCACAACCGGAGATACCTGCAGGAATACACCGAGAAGATCGTCGCCGGGGTCACGCGCAGGGGGAAGAAGATCGGCCTCGTCATGTGCGACCTCGACTACTTCAAGCAGGTCAACGACACGCACGGCCACGCCGCCGGCGACCTCGTCCTCAAGGAGACGGCGGCCATCATCGCGCGGAGCGTCAGGCAGTCGGACATCGTCATCCGGTTCGGCGGCGAGGAGTTCCTCGTCGTCCTGCTCGACGTGAACGAGGGCGAGGCGATGACGGTGGCCGAGAAGATCCGCGAGCGGGTCCAGGCGGCCAAGATCAAGCTCCCCGACGGCACGCTCAACAAGACCATCAGCCTCGGGATCAGCGAGTTCCCCACCGACACGAACACCTTCTGGCACTGCATCAAGTTCGCGGACGTAGCGCTCTACAGGGCGAAGGAGACGGGGCGGAACAGGAGCGTCCGCTTCGAGAGCGCCATGTGGAAGGAAGAGCAGTTCTAGACCCGGCCTCGTCGTCGCTGGTGGAGGCGAGGCGCTCGGCAGCTCCGTCGGCGCGCACCACGGGCGCGCTCCACGGCAGGGGCATTCCGGGAGGGACCCTGCCTTGGCCTGCTCCTTGAATCGGAGCTCTTCCGGCGTTAGGGCCTCGCCGAAGACCCCGCGAGGCCCCGAGGCTCCATGGACCAGCGCACCGACTTGAAGCGCTCCGACGTCGATCCGCAGGAGACGCGCGAGTGGCTCGAAGCGCTCGAGGGCGTCCTCGAGCGCGAGGGTCCCGACCGCGCTCACTTCCTCATCGAGGAGCTCATCGATCGCGCCCGCCGGGCGGGCGCCGACCTGCCCTTCTCGGCCAACACCGCCTACGTCAACACCATCCCGGTGGAGCAGCAGCCGCGGTTCCCCGGGGACTTCGGGCTCGAGCAGACCATCCGCCACCACATCCGCTGGAACGCGATGGCGATGGTGGTGCGCGCGAACAAGCACACCAACGTGGGCGGCCACATCGCGAGCTTCGCCTCGGCGGCCACGCTCTACGACGTCGGGTACAACCACTTCTGGCGCTCCTGGACGAAGGACCGCGGCGGCGATCTCGTCTTCATCCAGGGCCACTCGGCGCCCGGCATCTACGCGCGCGCGTTCCTCCTCGGGCTCATCAGCGCGGAGCAGCTCGACAACTTCAGGCAGGAGGTGGACGGCAAGGGTCTCTCGTCGTACCCGCACCCGTGGCTCATGCCGGAGTTCTGGCAGTTCCCGACGGTCTCGATGGGCCTCGGCCCGCACATGGCCATCTACCAGGCCAAGTTCATGAAGTACCTGCACGACCGGGGGCTCGCCGACACGTCGGACCGGAAGGTGTGGGCCTTCTGCGGCGACGGCGAGATGGACGAGCCGGAGTCGCTCGGCGCGATCGGGATGGCCGGCCGGGAGAGGCTCGACAACCTCATCTTCGTCGTCAACTGCAACCTGCAGCGGCTCGACGGCCCCGTCCGCGGCAACGGCAAGATCATCCAGGAGCTGGAGAGCCTGTTCCGCGGCGCCGGGTGGAACGTCATCAAGGTCATCTGGGGCCGCCACTGGGACCCGCTCTTCGCGAAGGACAAGAACGGCGCGCTGCGGCGCCGGATGATGGAGGTCGTCGACGGCGAGTACCAGACGTACAAGGCGAAGGACGGCGCCTACGTGCGCGAGAAGTTCTTCAACACGCCGGAGCTGCAGGACATGGTCGCCGAGATGTCCGACCAGGACATCTGGCTCCTCAACCGCGGCGGGCACGATCCGTTCAAGGTGTACGCTGCGTACGACGCCGCCGTGAAGCACGAGGGCGAGCCCACCGTCATCCTCGCCAAGACCATCAAGGGCTACGGCATGGGCGCCGCCGGCGAGGCGATGAACATCGCCCACCAGGCGAAGAAGGTCTCGGTGGACGCCATCCGCCGCTTCCGCGACCGCTTCGGCCTGCCGGTGCCGGACGACCAGCTGGAGGAGGTGCCATATCTGAAGTTCGAGGAGGGCTCGCGCGAGCTGGAGTACGTGAAGGCGCGCCGCGCAGAGCTCGGGGGCGATCGGCCCAAGCGGCGCCCCAAGGCGCCCTACGCGCTCGAGGTCCCGCCGCTCTCGGCGTTCGATCGCCTCCTCAAGAGCACCGAGGATCGCGAGATCTCGACCACCATGGCGTTCGTCGAGCTCCTGCGCGTCCTCCTGCGCGACAAGAAGATCGCGAAGCACGTGGTGCCGATCATCCCGGACGAGTCGCGCACGTTCGGCATGGAGGGCCTCTTCCGGCAGTTCGGCATCTGGAGCCAGGTCGGGCAGCTCTACGTCCCCGAGGACTCCCAGCAGCTCATGTTCTACAAGGAGTCGAAGGACGGGCAGATCATCGAGGAGGGGATCACCGAGGCCGGCGCGATGTGCGACTGGATGGCCGCCGCGACGGCGTACTCCATCCACGCGACCCCCATGATCCCGTTCTACATCTTCTACTCGATGTTCGGGTTCCAGCGCGTCGGCGACTTCGCCTGGGCCTCGGGCGACATGCGGTCGCGCGGCTTCCTCGTCGGCGGCACCGCCGGGCGCACGACGCTGAACGGTGAGGGGCTGCAGCACGAGGACGGCCACTCTCACGTCTTCTCGTCCGTCATCCCGAACTGCCGCTCGTACGATCCCACCTTCGGCTACGAGCTCGCCGTCGTCATCCAGGACGGCATGCGCCGCATGTACGCCGAGCAGGAGGACGTCTACTACTACCTGACGGTGATGAACGAGAACTATGCCCACCCCGCGATGCCCGAGGGCGCCGCGCCCGACATCCTCAAGGGCATGTACCTCTTCAAGCGCGGCGCCGAGATGGGCGGCGGCCCGCGCGTGCAGCTCCTCGGCTCGGGGACGATCTTCCGCGAGGTGATCGCGGCCGCCGACCTCCTCAAGTCCCACTGGGGCGTCGACGCCGACCTGTGGGCGTGCCCGAGCTTCACCGAGCTCGCGCGCGACGGGATGGCGACGGCGCGCGAGAACCTGCTCCACCCGGGTGCCGAGCCGAAGCGGTCGCACGTCGAGGCGCGCCTCGCCGGCACGAAGGGCCCGGTCGTCGCCGCGACCGATTACGTGCGCGCCTTCGCCGAGCAGATCCGGCCCTACGTGCCGCGCCGCTACCTCGTCCTCGGAACGGACGGCTACGGCCGCTCCGACACGCGCGAGAAGCTGCGCCGCTTCTTCGAGGTCGATCGCCACTACGTCGCGGCCGCGGCCCTGAAGGCGCTCGCCGACGACGGGGCGCTCCCGGTGGCGAAGGTGGACGAGGCCATCGAGAAGTACGCGATCGACCGCGCGAAGCCGGCGCCCTGGACGGTGTAGCCGCCATGGCCACCATCGAGGTCAAGGTCCCTGCGCTCGGCGACTACAAGGACGTGCCCGTCATCGACGTGCTGGTGAAGCCGGGCGACGTCGTCCAGCCCGACGACGGCCTCGTCACGCTCGAGTCGGACAAGGCGACGATGGACGTCCCCGCCCCCGCCGCCGGCAAGGTGAAGGAGCTCAAGGTCAAGGTCGGCGACCGCGTGAGCGAAGGGGCGCTGGTGCTCACGCTCGAGGCGGCGGAGGCGAAGGGCGCGAAAGCGGAGGCGAAGCCCGCGAGGACGGATGGGACGGCGGCCCAGCCGCGGCAGGGCGCGCGCGCCGAGCCCTCGCGCCCGGAGCCGTCCAGGGCGCAGCCGCCCAGAGCCGAGCCGAAGCGCGAGAGGGACGAGGCCGCCTCCGCGAAGCCGGCGGAGGCCGCGAAGGCGCCGGGTGGCGGGATCGTCGAGGTGAAGGTGCCCTCGCTCGGCGACTACGAGGACGTGCCGGTCATCGACGTGCTGGTGAAGCCGGGCGACGTCGTGAGCGCCGAGGCCGGGCTCGTGACGCTCGAGTCGGACAAGGCCACCATGGACGTCCCGTCGCCGGCGGCCGGGACGGTGAAGGAGCTCAAGGTCAAGGTCGGCGATCGCGTGAGCGAGGGCGCCGTGGTGCTGCTCCTCGAGGCCGAGGGTGCGGCGGCCAAGGGCGAGCGCGCGAGACCAGCGGAGACCGGGACGCCCATTCCCTCTCCCCTACCGGGGGAGAGGGCCAGGGAGAGGGGGCCGCACGACGAGCGCCGACCCTCTCCCCGACCCTCCCCCTTCCAGGGGGAGGGGGACGAAACCGCGCCTCCAGCGGAGACCCCGACCGCTCCTCCGATCCCGACCCCGCAAGCGGAGCCGTCCGAGGCGAAGCCGCCCGCCCACGTGCACGCTTCACCGAGCGTCCGGAAGCTCGCGCGCGAGCTCGGCGTCGAGCTGGCGCAGGTGAAGGGGTCGGGGCCGAAGGGGCGGATCCTCCAGCCCGACGTGCAGGGCTTCGTGAAGGAGGTGATGAGCGGCGCCGCGGTCGCGCGCGACGCGGGGCCGGGCCTGTCGCTCCCGCCGTGGCCGAAGGTGGACTTCGCGAAGTTCGGGCCCGTCGAGGCGAAGCCGCTCACGCGGATCCAGAAGATCGCCGGGCCGGCGCTGTCGCGCAACTGGGTCATGATCCCGCACGTCACGCAGTTCGACGAGGCGGACGTCACCGACCTCGAGGCGTTCCGGGTTCAGCTCAACGCCGAGGCGGCGAAGACCGGCGTGAAGGTCACGATCCTCGCCTTCCTCGTGAAGGCGTGCGTCGCGGCCCTCCGGCGGTTCCCCGAGGTGAACGCGTCGCTCGAGGGCGACCACCTCGTCCTGAAGCGCTACTTCCACATCGGCTTCGCGGCGGACACGCCGAACGGCCTCGTCGTACCCGTCGTGAAGAACGCGGACCAGAAGGGCGTCGTCGCCATCGCGCAGGAGCTCGCCGGGCTCGCGGCGAAGGCGCGCGAGGGAAAGCTGCAGGCGACCGACATCCAGGGCGGCAGCTTCTCCATCTCGAGCCTGGGCGGCATCGGCGGCACCGCCTTCACGCCCATCGTCAACGCGCCCGAGGTCGCGATCCTCGGCGTCTCGCGCGCGGCGACGAAGCCGGTCTGGGACGGCAAGGCGTTCGCGCCGCGGCTCGTGCTGCCGCTCTCGCTCTCCTACGACCATCGCGTCGTCGACGGCGCGCTCGCCGCTCGCTTCACCACCTTCCTCGCGCAGGTCCTCGGGGACATGCGCAGGGCCATGTTGTAGCGATCGACGCTCGGTCGCGGTGGCGATCAACGCTCGGTTGCGGCCGCGCCGGACGACGCGCGCACGACGAGCGAGCCGTGCAGCAGGATGTCGCGCGTCGGAAGGTCGCCACCCGAGATGCGGTCGAGCATCGCCGCGAGCGCGGCGGCCCCGATCTGCCGCGTCGGCTGGCGTAGCGTCGTGAGCGGCACGGGCAGCAAGGCCGCGTACTCCACGTCGTCGATCCCCACGAGCCGGACGTCGCGCGGCACGGCATACCCGAGCGCCAGCAGCGTGTGCATGAGGCGCGCCGCCGTCCAGTCGTTGGCGCAGACGACGGCGTCGGGACGATTCGACTCCATGACCGCACGGACCTCCGCCGGCTCCGCCGGATCGAGGCGGTGCACGAGGGAGCGATCGAACGGGACGTCCCGCGCGTGCAGCGCCTCGCGGTAGCCGGACTCGCGAGCGTCGACCGTCGCCGCCGCGTTCCGGATCGCCACGAACGCGATGCGGCGGGCGCCCAGGCCGAGGAGATGCTCCGTCACGACGTAGCCGGCGCGCCGGTTGTCGATCCCGACGAGATCGTGATGACCGCGCTGCGGGTACGGCACGACGGTCCTGTCGAGGAGGACCACCGGAATGCGGGCGTCGTCGAGCGCCTGCGCGATGCGGCGGTTCGTCTCGTCCTTCGCAAGCGTCAGCTCGAGCGGCGCGAAGAAGACCCCCGAGACCTTCCGATCCACGTACTGGCGGCACAGCTCCCAGGCGCGGTCCTCCTTGGACCCGCCCTCGCCCGTGAAGCTGCCCCACAGGAGCGCATGCTCGCGCGCGAGCGGCGAGGCCATCATCCCCTGGCAGATCGGCTCGAAGATGTCGGTCTCGCCCAGATCCGGGATGAGGAGCCCGAACGAGAGCGCGCCGGTGGCGCGTGCCGCCCTCACGAAGGTCCCGGAGCCGGCGCGCCGCTCCACGAGCCCGGCGAGCTGAAGGTCCCTCACCGCGCGGCCGATCGTGATCCGCGACGCTCCGAACTGGCGGACGAGCTCCGCCTCGCTCGGGAGCCGCTCGCCGCGCTTCCACCGCCCCGACCGGATCCCGCGCTCCAGGGCGCCGTACACTTGCTGGTGTTTGGGGACCCTGGCGATCGCGACCATCGGGAAATTGTTATAACAGGTTAGCAACATTTTCAAGCCGGATGGGCACAG
The DNA here is from genome assembly GCA_036395165.1 of Anaeromyxobacteraceae bacterium. Classification (GTDB taxonomy): domain Bacteria; phylum Myxococcota; class Myxococcia; order Myxococcales; family Anaeromyxobacteraceae; genus Anaeromyxobacter_A. The sequence continues at coordinate 26,422 of DASWDS010000035.1, forward strand.
CCATTGACTGATGCGGCTCATATTGACATGTTGCGTCAGAGCAAGATGACATGTCTGCCGGTCGAGGTCCGACCGGCCCAAGGAGCCGCCGCCGATGGCCATCACCCCTGTTCGACCGAAGCACTTCCTCCTCGTGTCGGATTTCGACCAGACCCTCAGCTTCAACGACTCGGGCCTCGTCCTGAGCGAGCTCATCGGCGCCTCCGGATTCCAGGACAAGGTCGCGGGGCTCGCCCGGACCAACCTCGTCCAGCAGGGGGGAGAGCTCGCCTATCTCATCCGTCACGACCCCGACTTCCGTGGCGTTCGACGCGAGCACCTCGTCGAGGCCGGCCGGAGGGTGCGCCTCCGGAGGGACATCCCGGTCCTGATGGACTTCCTCGAGCGCGGGGTCGAGGGGTGCCAGTTCTCCTTCTTCGTCGTGTCCGCGGCGCCGAAGGAGGTGATCCAGTCGGCGCTCTCCGGGATCGTCGCGCCCGAGCACATCTTCGGCACCGAGTTCGAGTACGACCCCGTCTCGGCGGAGGTGGGCTCGATCGTCCGGGCCGCCGCCGGCTACGGCAAGGTGTCGGTGGTGGAGGAGCTGGAGGAGCGGCTCGGCACCGAGCCGGACCGGACGATCTACGTGGGCGACGGCAGCTCGGACGTGCACGTCATGTTGCACGTGAACAACCGCGACGGCTTCACGATCGCGGTCTCCGAGAACAAGCTCCTCGCCCGCATCGCGAAGAGCACCGTGCTGAGCGACAGCGCGTTCGGCATCGTCGTGCCGATCCTGGAGCAGCTCGTGGGCTGGCGCTCGCCGCAGATCCGCGACCTCTTCCAGACGTACGGGCTCACGCTGCACGACTGGGAGAAGGCCCACACGGATCGCGTCACCATCCACGAGGCGCCGGCGAGCCTCGCCGCGGACGTCGCGTGACGCTCGCGCCCTCGATCGCGATCGAGGCCCTGGGATGGGCCGCGACCGCCGTCTTCGTCGGCTCGTACCTCGCCACGCGCGCGGAGACGCTGGTGCGCGCGCAGATGCTGGGCGCCCTGATGTGGGTGGCGTACGGCGCGCTCGTGCGCGCGCCGCCCGTGGTCGCGGCGAACGTGCTCGTCCTCGCCGCCGCGGCGTGGAAGAGCCGGCGGCGAGTCGCCATCACGCCGGTCCGCGCTGTCCCCCGTCCCACCACTTCGACAGGCTCTGCGCCGACGCCCGCGGATGATCGGCGTAGTGCGACACGTCGTTGAAGAGCATGAGCCGCGCCCGCACCGGATCCTTGAAGTCCACGACGTTCAGGCACGCCGGCGACTGGTCGAGCCGGTCGCGATAGCCGCGCGGGTCGATCCCGAGGAGGGCGCAGAGGACGAGCCGAAGGGTCGCCTTGTGCGAGACGACGAGCGTCGTCTCGCCGTCGTGCGCGCTGGCGATCCCCCTCACGGCCGGGAGCGCGCGCGCGAGGACGGAGAGCCCGCTCTCGCCGCCCACCGGCGCGAACGTGAACGGGTCGCCCTCCCAGGAGGCATACTCGTCGCCGAAGCGCTCCTCCACCTGCCGGCGCGTGAGCCCCTCCCAACGGCCGTGCGAGATCTCCCGCAGCCCGTCCTCGTGGATCGGCGTCAGGCCGTGTGGCCGGGCGAGGATCTGCGCGGTCTCGACGGTGCGCGAGAGCGGGCTGCAGTAGACGGCGCCGATGCGGTCGTGCGCAAGGCGCTCGGCGAGGCGCGCGACCTGCGCCCGCCCCTCGTCGGAGAGATCGACCCCCACGGCGCCCGAGAAGCGGTTCTCGGCGGTGAGCTGCGTCGCGCCGTGTCGAACGAAGTAGATCCGCGTTGCCATGTGGAGGTCTATACCCCGCCTCGTGTACGGCGGCGGGCCGTTCGGCGGCCGCCCCCCGGGTGGCGCTCGCTGCTACCTGTTGACCATCCGCTTCGGCACGCTCAGCACCGTCAGCGCGCCGATGACCAGCACCGCCGCGAGGACGTACATGCCGGTCACGGTGCTCTGGGTGAGGTCCTTGAGCCAGCCGATGACGTAGGGGCTCACGAAGCCCGCCAGGTTCCCCACGGAGTTGATGGTCGCGATCCCCGCGGCGGCGGCGACGCCGGTCAGGAACGCCGTCGGCAAGCTCCAGAAGAGCGGCGCCGACGTGATGATGCCGGCCGAGGCGACGGTGAGGCACGCGACGGCGACGCCCAGGTGATGGGTCCCCGCCACCGTGCTGCCGACGAGACCGGCCCCGCCGAGCACCATCGGGATGGCGAGGTGCCAGCGCCGCTCGCGGGCGCGGTCGGCGCTCCGCCCGAAGAGGACCATCGCGATGACGGTCACGGTGTACGGGATCGCGGTGAGGAGCCCGATCTCGAGGACGCTCGTCGCGCCGGCGGACTTGATGAGCGTGGGGAGCCAGAACGTGATCCCGTACTGCCCCATGACGCAGCAGAAGTAGATGAAGCACATGAGCCAGACGCGCCGGTCGGCGAACATCGCGCCGATCGAGGGATGCTCGACGATGTGCCTCCGCCCGTGCTCGATGTTGTGCTCGAGGACGGTCTTCTCCTCCTCCGAGAGCCACTTCGCCTTCCGGATGCCGTTGTCGAGGTAGAGGAGCACCGCGATGCCCATGATGAGCGAGGGGATCGCCTCGATGAGGAACATGGCCTGCCAGCCGCGCAGGCCGTGCGCGCCGTGGAGGCTCTGCATGATCCAGCCCGAGAGCGGACCGCCGAGCATGCCGGAGATGGGGATGGCGGTCATGAAGAGCGCCACGATGCGTGCCCGGCGGTCGCTCGGATACCAGTAGGTCAGGTACAGGATGATGCCGGGGTAGAAGCCCGCCTCCGCGACGCCGAGCAGGAAGCGCAGCGTGTAGAAGTGCCACGGCACCCTCACGAAGAGCATCAGCCCCGAGATGATGCCCCACGTGATCATGATGCGGGCGATCCAGAGGCGGGCGCCCACCCGATGCATGATGACGTTGCTCGGCACCTCGAAGAGGAAGTAGCCGATGAAGAAGATGCCCGCGCCGAGGCCGTAGACGGTCTCGCTGAAGCTGAGGTCGCTCAGCATCTGCAGCTTGGCGAACCCGACGTTCACGCGGTCGAGGTAGGCGACGATGTAGCAGAGCATCAGGAACGGCACGAGGCGCCAGGTCACCTTGCGGTACGCGCGCTCCTCGACGGTCAGCGCCGCGCCGGCCCGGGTGTCCGGGTGGAGCAGCGGCTCCCTCATCACGTCGGTCACGGCGAAGCTCCTTCCCGCTCCGCCGCCTTCGGCGCGGCGGCGGGGCCGCTGTCCGCGACGTAGGCGCGGACCATCTCGTCGAAGCTGGCGTCCGCCTGGAACCCGAGCGCCTCTGCACGCGGCGTGGCGAACCGGCCCGGCCACGAGCTGACGATGCGGACGACCGCGGGGTCGCGCTCCCAGCGGATGCGGCGCGACACCTCGGGCCCGGCGACGCGCTCGAGCGCGGCCACCATGTCGCGCACGGTGACCGAGAGCCCGGGCATGTTGACGATCCGCGACGCGCCGAGCTGCTCGGCGTCGAGGTCATGCCCGTGGACGAGGTTCTCGACCGCCTTCCCCGGCGACATGAGCCACATCACCGTCTCCGGGGGCACCGGGCAGATCGCCTCCACGCCGGCGAGCGGCTCCCGGATGATGCCGCTCGCGAAGCTGGAGGCCGCCTTGTTCGGCTTGCCCGGGCGGACGGAGATGGTGGGCATGCGCAGCGCGCGCCCGTCGATGAAGCCCTTGCGGCTGCAATCGTGCACGAGCAGCTCGCACATGAGCTTCTGCGCCCCGTACGAGCTCTGCGGCACGGCCGCGGTGTCGTCCTGCACGATGGGCGGGAGCGGCGCGCCGAAGACGGCGACCGAGCTCGTGAAGACGACGCGCGGCCGGTTCTCGTTGCGGCGGGCGCGCTCCAGGATGAGCCGCGTCGCGTCGAAGTTGATCTGCATCCCGAGGTCGAAGTCGGCCTCGGCCTGACCACTCACGATCGCAGCCAGGTGGAAGATCGCGTCGGTGTCGTCGTCGACAGCGGTCGCGACCATCGTCGGGTCGGCGATGTTGCCGGTCAGCACGCGGACGCGCCGATCCCTCACGTCGGGAGGCGCCACCACGTCGAGCAGCGTCAGCCGCTCGATCTCCTCTTCTCTCCCGCCGGGGCCGAGCAGCGTCCCCTTCTGCAGGAGCCGCCTGGCGAGCCGGGCGCCGAGGAAGCCCGCGCCACCCGTGATCAGGACGTTCATCGCTCTCCTCCCCGCGCGGCGAGGTGCTGCGGCACCGCGCGCCGTGGACCATCCGCCGCCGGGATGACCACTGTATGGACGAGCGAAGCGAGCCTGCCGGGGCGATGCTGGGGAACCGGCGAAGCCGGACCCAGCAGCGCACGGGACCCGGCCAGCAGGGGTGGGGCACCGGCCAGCTTCGCTGGACGGGGCGGGGGCGCAGCCCCCGTTCGATCAAAGACCCGCACGAGCACCCCGCGCATGAGCCTCCTACCCCGACCTCAACGTAGCGCGCCTGGGCCCGACCGGCAGCCACCGGCGGCGCCAGGCGAGACGCTCCGGGACGTGGCGGCGAGCGCTTGCCGTGGTCGCGTCCGTTCACGGCGACGAGAGCGCCTGGGCGGGTGAGCCGGCTGCGCGAGCCGGCCGAGGCGGCGAAGCGGCCGGACGCGTCCGGCGAGAGGAGAGCGATGGCCACGCAGGCGCAGCAGTCCATGAGGGTGGGCGTCATCGGCCTGGGCTCGATGGGCCTCGGCGTCGCGCGGTCGCTCCTGCGCGCGGGCTTCGAGGTGCACGCCTTCGACGTGCGGCGCGAGGCGGTGGAGGGCTTCCGGCGCGAGGGCGGCCGAGCATCGGCGACGCCCGCCGAGCTCGGCCGCCAGGTGGAGGCCGTCATCACGCTGGTGGTGAGCTCGGACCAGACCGACCAGGTCCTCTTCGGGCAGGACGGCGCGGCGCCGGCCCTCGCCAAGGGTTCGGTGGTCATCACGAGCGCCACCGTCGCGCCGGAATACGCGGCGGCGCTCGGCGAGCGGCTCGACCGCATGGACCTCCTGCACATCGACGCGCCGGTCTCCGGCGGCGCCGCCAAGGCTGCGGCGGGTCAGCTCTCGATCATGGCGTCGGGTAGCCCCGCCGCCTTCGAGCGGTGCCGCCCGGTGCTCGACGCGATCGCCGCCAAGGTCTACCGGCTCGGCGACGCGTCCGGGCAGGGCTCGAAGGTGAAGATGGTGAACCAGCTCCTCGCCGGCGTGCACATCGCCGCGGCCGCCGAGGCGATGGCCCTCTGCCTCAAGGCGGGAGCCGATCCCGCCGTCGTGTACGACGTCATCTGCAACAGCGCCGGCTCCTCCTGGATGTTCCAGAACCGCGTGCCGCACATCCTCGCCGGCGACTTCACGCCGCTCTCGGCCATCGGCATCTTCGTCAAGGACCTCGGGATCGTGCTCGACTCGGCGCGCCGGAGCGGGATGCCGCTCCCGCTCACCGCCGCCGCGCACCAGATGTTCCTCATGGCCGCGGCCGCGGGACACGGCGGGGAGGACGACTCCGCCGTCATCAAGATCTTCCCCGGCGTCGAGCTCCCGCGATCCGCCCCGAAGAAGGAGTGAGACGATGGCCCCGTTCCTCGGCTGCGTCGCGGACGACTTCACCGGCGCGACCGATGTGGCCGGCATGCTCGTGCGCGCGGGCATGCGGACCGTGCAGATGATCGGCGTCCCCGCCTCGGCGCCGCCGCCGGACGTGGACGCGATCGTCGTCGCCCTGAAGTCCCGCACCATCGCGCCCGCCGCGGCCGTCGAGCAGTCGCTCGCCGCGCTGCGCTGGCTGCAGGAGGCGGGCTGCCGGCGCTCCTACTTCAAGTACTGCTCCACCTTCGACTCGACGGACGAGGGGAACATCGGCCCCGTCGCCGACGCGCTCATGTCGGCGCTGCGGGCAGGGTTCACGATCGCTTGCCCGGCCTTCCCCGAGGCCGGACGGACGATCTTCAAGGGCTACCTCTTCGTCGGCGACGTCCTCCTCTCGGAGAGCGGGATGCGCCACCACCCGCTCACGCCCATGACCGACCCGAGCCTGGTGCGCGTGCTGCAGCGCCAGACCCGCCGCAAGGTCGGTCTCGCCGATCACGCCGCCGTCTCGGGTGGGTGGGAGCGCCTGCGGGCGCGCTTCGACGAGCTCCGCCGCGACGGCGTCGAGATCGCCATCGTGGACGCGACCTCCAACGACGACCTGCTCGCCATCGGCGCGGCCTGCGCGGACCTGCCGCTCGTGACGGGCGGCTCGGGGATCGCGCTGGGTCTCCCGCCTGCGTGGCGCGGCGCCGGGCTGCTCGGCACCGTCGGGGCTGCCGACATGCTCCCTCGAGCGGACGGGACGCGGGCGATCGTCGCCGGCAGCTCCTCGATCGCGACGCAGGGCCAGGTGGCGGCCGCGCTCGAGGAGGGCATGCCGGCGTTCCGCGTCGACCCCCTGCGGCTCGCGGCGGGGGAAGACGTGGTGGGGTCCGCCGTCGACTGGGCGGCGCCGCTCCTCCGGCGCGGGCCCGTCCTCGTCTACGCGACGGCCGCGCCGGAGCGGGTGCGGGAGGTCCAGGAGCGGCTGGGCCGCGAGCGGGCGGGAGAGCTGGTGGAGCAGGCGCTGGCGGCCATCGCGCGCGCCCTCGTCGAGCGTGGCGTGGGGCGGCTCATCGTGGCGGGCGGGGAGACGTCCGGCGCGGTCGTCAGCGCGCTCGGCGTGAAGGGCCTCCGGATCGGGCCCCAGATCGCCCCCGGCGTGCCCTGGACCTCGACGCTCGGCGGGCGCACGCTCTCGCTGGCGCTCAAGTCGGGCAACTTCGGCGGGCGCGACTTCTTCCTCCGGGCGTGGAGCACGCTGCCATGAACGAGACCCGCCTCCGCGAGCAGCTCTGCGCATACGGCAAGTCCCTCTTCGACCGCGGCCTCACGGCGGGCAGCAGCGGCAATCTCAGCGCGCGCCTCGAGGAGGGGTGGCTCCTCACGCCCACCAACTCGTCCCTGGGCGCGCTCGATCCGTCACGCCTCTCGAAGCTCGACCGGGAGGGCCGCCTCCTCTCGGGCGACCCCCCGTCGAAGGAGGCGTTCCTGCACCGGAGCATGTACGAGGAGCGCGCCGGCGCCGCCGCCATCGTGCACCTCCACTCGACGCACGCGGCCGCGGTCTCGTGCATGAGCGGCCTCGACCCCCTGGATTGCATCCCGCCGCTCACGCCCTACTACGTGATGAAGATCGGGCGCCTGCCGCTCGTGCCCTATCACCGCCCTGGCGATCCGCGCCTCGCCGACGTCGTGCGGTGGCTCGCCCGCCGTCACGCCGCCGTGCTGCTCGCGAACCACGGCCCGGTGGTGTCGGGGAGCTCGCTCGACGCCGCCGTGAACGCGAGCGAGGAGCTGGAGGAGACCGCCAAGCTCTTCCTGCTCCTGCGCGGGCACGCGCCGCGCGTGCTCACCGGGGAGCAGATCCATGATCTCGCGGCCGCGTTCAAGCTGGACCTCTGACCTGCGGGAGTCGCGGATGCCCAAGTTCGCCGCCAACCTGACGATGATGTTCAACGAGGTGCCGTTCCTCCAGCGCTTCACCGCCGCTGCCGAGGCGGGCTTCGAGGCCGTCGAGTTCCTCTTTCCGTACGACCACCCGCCCGAGGAGGTCGCGGCGCGGCTTCGCGCGGCGCGCCTGAGCAACGTCCTCTTCAACATGCCCCCGGGCGACTGGGCCGGAGGCGAGCGCGGCATCGGCGCGCTCCCGGGACGCGAGCAGGAGTTCCGCGATGGCGTCGTGCGCGCCCTGCGCTATGCCGAGGCGCTCGGGACGCCCACCCTGCACGCCATGTCGGGCCTCGTCCCCGCCGGCGCCGAGCGGGCCGCCTACCACAGGACCTACGTCGAGAACCTGCGCCACGCCGCGCACGAAACCGCCCGCCGCGGCATCACGCTCGTCGTCGAGCCCATCAACACCCGCGACATCCCCGGCTACCTGATCAATACGCAGGCGGAGGCGCACGCGCTCCGCGAGGAGGTCGGCGCCGACAATCTGAAGGTGCAGATGGACCTGTACCACGCGCAGATCGTCGAGGGCGACGTCACCATGAAGCTCCGCAAGTGGGTGCGCCACGTCGGCCACGTCCAGATCGCGAGCGTGCCCGAGCGCAACGAGCCGGACGTGGGCGAGCTCAATTACCCCCACCTCTTCCGCGTCCTCGACGAGCTCGGCTACCAGGGCTGGGTGGGCTGCGAGTACAAGCCCGCCCGCGGGACGGTGGCAGGGCTGGGCTGGTTCGCTCCCTATCGCCGCACGACGTGAGCGCTAGAGTTTCGTCTCCCTCTCCCTGGAAGCAAGCGGGGGAGGGGGACGAAATCCGACGCTCGCTACCTGGCCGCGCGGGGACGATGCGGCGCCGGGCACGAGAGCGTGCCGTGCTTCTCGTCCCACTGCTGATGGTAGTCCTCCGCCACCCAGAACGAGCCGGCGGCGGCGATCTCCGTCGTGATCGGGTCGGCGAGGCGCTTCTGCTCCTCCGCTCGAGACGCGAGCGCCGACGCCATCTGCTCCGGGCCGAAGGTGAAGATCGCCGAGCGGTACTGGCTGCCGCGGTCCGGGCCCTGCCGGTCGCCGCTCGTCGGGTCATGGCTCTCCCAGAAGAGCTTGAGCAGCTCGGCGTAGCTGACCTGGGCGGGATCGAACTCGACCAGGACCGCCTCGGCGTGCCCCGTCCTGTGCGTGCAGACGTCCTCGTAGCTGGGGTTCTGGGTGTGGCCGCCCGTGTAGCCGACGGCGGTCGCCACCACGCCTCGCACCTTGCGGAAGCGCTCCTCGACGCCCCAGAAGCACCCCTGGGCGAAGACGGAGAGCTGGTTCTTGCCGGAGGGGACGAGGGCCGTGCCGTGCCCGACGTTGCCGGGGCGCGTGCCGCAGGCCGGATTGCCGATCATGACCTTCTCTCCGTTCCTGGCGGGCGCAGAGCGCGCGTGGATCGCCGCGCCCATCGCGGCGGCGATCGCGAGCGCGCCGAGCAGCGGGGCCGCCTTCACCGTGTCGCTCCGGGCTGGGACGGCGTCGCCCCAGCTGCCTGGAAAAGCTCCAGATATTGGCCGTAGCCCTCGGCCGCGAGCCGCTCCACCGGCACGAAGCGCAGCGCCGCGGAGTTCATGCAGTAGCGGAGCCCGGTGGGGGGCGGACCGTCGTCGAACACGTGACCGAGGTGGGAGCCCGCGAGCCTGGAACGCACCTCGGTGCGCGCGAGGAGGAGCTGCCGGTCGGTCCGCGTCGTGATGTGGGATGGCTCGAGCGGCCGCGTGAAGCTGGGCCAGCCCGTGCCCGAGTCGAACTTGTCGAGCGAGCTGAAGAGCGGCTCACCCGAGACGACGTCCACGTAGATGCCGGGCCGGTGATTGTCCCAGTGCTCGTTCCTGAAGGGCGGCTCGGTGCCTTCGCGCTGGGTGACCTGGTACTGCTCGGGGGTGAGCCGCTTGCGCAGCTCCTCGTCGGACGGCCGCCGGAAGGTCGACATGCTGGTTGCCTCTTGCGCAGCGGGCGGGCTCTTCGGCCCCGCCCCTGGATCCGCGCGCGGCTGGCAGGCGAGGGCGGCGAGGCAGAGCGCGCAGGCCACGCCGCCTCGAAGGTCCGGACGAGTCCAGTGGTCGAGCGATCGCATCTCCGCCCCTCTCATGCGTGCGCGCCGGCGCCGGCGTCCGGCCGGGCGCCGCGCCGCGCCTCGATCGTGGCGAGCAGCTTCGCGAACGGCTCCGCAAAGAGCCGCACCCCGTCCTCGAGGAGCCGCTCCGTCACGTCGTCGAGCGAGATCCCGAGCGCGGCGAGCTCGGCGATGGCGGCGCGGGCGTCGTCGAGGCCGGCCTCCAGCGTGGGCGCGACGCGACCGTGGTCGCGGAAAGCGTCGAACGTCGCGGGCGGGACCGTGTCCACCGTCTGCGGCCCGATCAGCTCCTCGACGTACATCACGTCGCGGTACTGCGGGTCCTTCGTGCTCGTGCTCGCCCAGAGGAGCCGCTGCGGCATCGCTCCACGCGCGCGGAGCCGCTCCCAGGCAGGCGTCGCGACCAGCGACCGCCAGTCCTGGTACGCGAGCTTCGCGTTCGCGATCGCGACCCGCCCGCGCAGCGCCCGCGCCCGGGCCCGGGTCACCTCGGACGCGGCGCTCGCCGCGAGCTCGTCCAGCCGGCGGTCCACCATCGCGTCGATGCGCGACACGAAGAAGCTCGCCACGCTCGCGACGCGCGAGACGTCCTCGCCGCGGCCGATTCGCTCCTCGAGCGCGGCGACGTGCGCCTCGGCCACCTTCCGGTACACGTCGCGCGCGAAGAGGAGCGTGATGTTCACGTTCACGCCCTCCGCGAGCAGGCGGCGGATGGAGGGGAGCGCCTCGGGCGTCCCCGGGACCTTGATCATCACGTTCTCGCGCTCGAGCGCGTGCCAGAGCCGGCGCGCCTCGGCGAGCGTCGCGCGGCCGTCGCGCGCCGCCACCGGCGAGACCTCGAGGCTCACATACCCGTCGCGCCGCTGGGTTCGATCGTAGACGGGCCGGAGCAGGTCGGCCGCCGCCCGGATGTCTTCGATCGCGAGCTGTTCGTAGATGCCCTGCGCGTCGAGGTCCCGGCGCGGCAGCAGCGCCGCGAGGCCCGTGTCGTAGTCGTCCGTCCCCGCGATGGCCTTCTCGTAGATGGCGGGGTTCGTGGTGAGCCCCTTGAGGCCGTCCTCCTCGATGAAGCGTCCGAGCGCGCCGGAGACGACGATCCCGCGCCGCAGGCTGTCGTACCAGATGCTCTGCCCGTACCGCTCCAGCTCACGAAGTGGATTTGCCACGTGCGGGGTCCTCCTGCGAGACCGCTTCGACCACATCGGTCGCTCGCGCGGCCGGAGCGCGACCCGAGGCGATCTGTCGTGGGAGTCCTAACGCGAGCGCTGCGCCGCGTCCGCGGGATGGGGCCCCAGGGGCCCGCCCGGACGCCCGGCGAGGCCGCGACCCCTGCGGCGACCCTTCGCCCCCACGACCGGGTTGGCCCCATCGCGCGCTCGGCCATTCGCTCCGGAAGATCGCCGGGCGATCGTGACTCACCGTGATATCTGGATGCTGGCCTGCTCCACGTGCCGCACGCTGGCGGTCCTCCCGATCGAAGAGGCCGATGCCGCACCGGGTCTTCACCGTCCGACTGCGCCCCGCACGGGAGGTCATTGCGCGCGGCGCCCCGAGAACGGGGCCGCCTATGTTGGGGCGATGCAAACGGTCGCGAAGGACACCCCAGCTGCGAAGCAGGCCGAGCCGCGCCGCCTGTCCCGCCTGTTCAAGGTGCTCGTCGTCGGAGGCGCGGTGCTCGCCGCGGCGTATGCCACGGCACTCGGCGGCGGCACCGGAACGGCCGGGCCCCAGGAGGGAGACGACGGCGGGACGCAGGGCTGGTGATCGGCTCGACGGCCGCAGCCGGCGAGGACCGGGTCCGGCGCTTCGCTGCGTCGGCGTGGCTCTTCCGCTGGAGGGTCGAGCTGGAGGCCGAGGCGCGTTTCGCGCGCCTCGCCGAGCAGCTGCTCGCGCTCGGCGCGTCCGCTTCCATCGTGGAGCTCGCGCGCCGCTCGTCGCGCGACGAGCATCGGCACGCGGCGCTCTGTGCCGAGATGGCCGAGGAGCTCGGGGCCGACGTCCGGGTGCGTCCTTCCGGCGAGGCGCGCGGGATGGCGCCACCCGGGCTCCTGCCGCGGGGGCGCGTCACCTACGAGCTCGTCGCGGCGTGCTGCATCACCGAGACGGAGAGCATGGCCGTCCTCACGACGCTGCTCGACGCCGCGCGCGGGCCGAGGCTGCGCAGCGTGCTTCGCGAGCTGGCGACCGACGAGGTCCGGCACGCCCGGCTCGGCTGGGCGCACCTCGCCGGAGAGCACACGGCGGGCGCGACGGCGTTCCTCGCGCCGCTCATCCCGGCCATGCTGCAGGGGAACGCCCCGCCCGACCTGTTCCAGCCCGTGCCGCCGGAGCGCGACGACGAGGCGCTCCTCGAGCACGGGGTGCTGCCGCACGCGCTCAAGCGGCGGGTGTTCACGCAGACGCTCGAGGACGTCGTCTTCCCGGGGCTGGAGGCCTGCGGCGTCGACTCGTGTCCGGCGCGCGCCTGGCTCGAGGCGAAGCGCGCGCGCCCGTGATCGGGCGCGCAGCGCACGGTCATCCTCCTCTGGACGGGCCGGGAGCGTCGCTCACGCGCCTTTCACCGGGTCGCCGACGCGGAAGTCTCGCACGCGGAGGAGAAGCGCGAGGCAGAGCCCGATGGCGAACCCGAGGGCGACGTTGTTCAGGCCCAGGCAAGCGCCCGCCGTGAGCAGCATCGTGAAGGCCGAGGCACGATCGGTCTGATCCCGCGTGACGAGCGCCAGCTCGATACCGCTGAAGCCCAGCATCACGCCGAGCACGCTCGCCGGGAAAGCGCGGCACAGCGACATGAGCGAGGCGCCGAACAGGGTGGCGATGGTCATCTTCGCCACGCCGAGGAAGAGGATCGAACCGTTGGTGCGAGCGCCGAACCGGTACTGCCCCGCCAGACCACCGGCGCCATGGCACATCGGCATCGCCCCGAACCACGCGCCGACGAGGTTCATGAGGCCAACGGAGACGGCCACCCTCCTCGGGGACGCTGGGCGATCGGGGAAGAGGTCGACCGAGAGCGCGCACACGGCGACGACCGAGTTCAGCGTGGTCAACGGGATCTGCGGCAGGGCCGCCTTCGGGAGGGCGCTGACGAAGGCTGGCCACGTCGGAGGCGACCAGCTCGGCAGCGAAAGCCCGAGGTGGAGCGACTGGGCGATCGCCGGCGTCCTCCAGACCGCGAGCGCGAGGCCCGCGGCGAACAGCACGAGGGCCGCTGGAATCCTCCCAGAAGAGAACAAGGCGAGGACGACGATGGCGGCGACGGCGCCGGTGACGTAGCTGTCGGGCCCGAGCACGACGCCCGTTCCGGCCACCATCTGCAGGCCCTTCATGAGCAGCGAGAGGCCGAGCGCGAGCTGGAGGCCGCGAACGACGCTCCTCGGAACGGCCCGGTTCACCCAGTCGATGAGGCCCGTGACGCCCAGCAGCAGGACGATGGCGCTGACCGTCGCACCGGCGGCGAGGATCTCGGACAGCGAGAGACCTTGCGTCAAGGCCACCGCGGCGATCGCCTTCATGGGCTGGACCGCCATCGGGATGGAGAAGGTGAGACCCGTGATCAGGCTGAACAGCCCTGCGAAGAAGAGCGCCGTGCCGAAGTCGAGACCGTTCTGGGCAGCCATCCCCAGCAGCAGGGGCAGGAAGGTCCCCAGGTCACCCAGCGAGCCTGCGATCTCGTGCCGGTTCAGGCGAGCATAGCGGAGCACCCCCGGAAGGCGGCTCTCCCTGGGACGGTCGCGAACGGCGGCGGGCGTGGCCCTCGTGGTCTCGTGCATTCAGAGGGCGATGGTAACAGCGCCCGGTGTCCCGAGCACCCGACAACGCCAAAATGAATCGGGCAAGGACGGAGCCCGCGCGCCCCGTCCCTGCCCGGTCCACCGCGCACTGCTAAAACCAGATCCCTGCTACATCGCAGCCTTGAAGATCTCGACCACCTGCTGGAGCGTCGCCTTGCGGGGATTCGTGAGCTGGCAGGCGTCCTTCTTGGCGTTCTCCGCCATCGTCGCGAGGTCGGTCTCCTTGACGCCGAGCTCCTTCAGGCCGGCCGGGATGCCGATCGCCTTCGAGAGCTTGCGGATCGCCGCGATGCCCTTGGCGGCGGCGTCGACCGGCGCGAGCGCGTCGATGTTCTCGCCGAGCGCCACGGCGACCTTGCCGAGCCGGTCCGCGACGGCGATGAGGTTGAACTCGCACACGGCCGGGAGGAGGATCGCGTTGCACACGCCGTGCGGCAGGTTGTAGAAGCCGCCCAGCTGGTGCGCCATGGCGTGGACGTAGCCGAGGCTGGCGTTGTTGAACGCCATGCCGGCGAGGTACTCGGCGTACGCCATCTGGTCCCGGGCTGCGAGGTTCGCGCCGTTCGCCACCGCAGGCTGGAGGTTCTCGGCGATGAGCTCGATGGCCTTGATCGCGCAGGTATCGGTGATGGGCGTCGCCGCGATCGAGACGTAGGCCTCGACGGCGTGCGTGAGCGCGTCCATGCCGGTCGCGGCGGTGAGGGCCGGCGGCATGCCGACCATCAGGACCGGGTCGTTGATCGCGACGTTC
>DASWDS010000036.1:0-2642 GCA_036395165.1 Anaeromyxobacteraceae bacterium
TGCCGGTCGCGTACACCCCGGACCAGCCCACCGAGATCTTCCCCGAGGTCGTCTCGCGCGCCGGGATCCCTCAGCTCCGCACCGCCGAGACGGAGAAGTACGCGCACGTCACCTTCTTCTTCAACGGCGGTCGCGAGGTGCAGTACCCCGGCGAGGACCGCGTCCTCGTGCCGTCGCCGCGCGACGTGAAGACCTACGACGAGAAGCCGGAGATGAGCGCCCGCGAGGTGACCGACAAGCTCGTCCACGCCATCGACTCGCGGAGGTACGGGTTCATCCTGGTCAACTTCGCGAACCCCGACATGGTCGGGCACACGGGCATCCTCGACGCCGCCGTGAAGGCGGTGAAGGTGGTGGACGAGTGCGTCGGCCGGCTGTGGAAGGCGGCGCGCGCCGCCGGGATGGCCATGGTCGTCACGGCCGATCACGGCAACTGCGAGATGATGGTCGACCCGGCGACGGGCCAGCCGCACACGGCCCACACCCTCGGGCCGGTGCCGTTCGTCCTCTGCGACCCCGACTTCAAGGGGGCGAAGCTGCGTGCCGAGGGCGTGCTCGCCGACGTGGCGCCGACAGCCCTCCAGATCATGGGCCTCCCGCAGCCGCCGGAGATGAAGGGGCTCGGCCTCGTGGTGCGCTAGATGCTCGTCGCCGTCGGCAATGCGCTCCTCGATCTCCTCTACCCGCCGCGGTGCGCCGCCTGCGGAGAGGGGCTGCTCTCCTCCGCCGAGGAGCCCTTCTGCGCCGTCTGCGCCGGCGCCCTCGACCCGGTGCCCGGCGGCTGCGCGCGCTGTGGCCTGCCGGGGCCGGACGCCGTGTGCGGCGCCTGCCTCGCCGATCCGCCCAGGTTCGCCACCTGTCGGGCGGGCGGGCTCCTCGGCGGCCCGCTCGCTGACGCCATCCATGCGCTCAAGTACCGCGATCGGCCGGCGCTGGCGCGACCGCTCGGGGCGTGGCTCGCGCGGAGCGTGCCGCTCCCGCCGGAAGCGGCGGTGGTGTCGGTTCCCCTCGGCAGGAAGCGAAGGCTCGCGCGTGGCTACGACCAGGCGGCGCTCCTCGCGCGATCGCTCGTGCGGGCGGCCGGACGCCGTGACGCTCTCCTGACGCGAGCTCTGTCGCGCGTCCGGGAGACGTCGCCGCAGGTCGGCCGGACCCGTGCCGAGCGCCTGCACAACGTGCTCGGCGCGTTCAGGGCCACCGGGGCGGTGCGTGGCCGGGAGATCGTGCTCGTGGACGACGTCGTGACGACCGGCGCGACGGCGGACGCATGCGCGGCCGCCCTCCTCGCAGCGGGCGCCCGCGCGGTCCACGTCGTCGCGCTCGCCCGCGCCGAGTAGCCGCGCCGGCCGGCTTGCGGCCCTCCTCGTTCGGGGGAGGAGCGATCGTGGGAATCGAAATCGTCGCCTGGGGTTAGACTCCCACAGATGACGCGCCCCGCAGCGGTCGCTCTCCTCGCTCTCCTCGCGACGGCCGCACGGGCGGGCGATCCAGGAGCCGCACGCGACGCGAGCGCCGACCCGATCGCCGGCCAGCTCCGAGCTCTCGTCGCCGAGCTGGATCGCGACCACGCCTCGCCGCGCGCGCTCGTGCCGCTCGTCGAGCTGGAGGCGCTCGAGGACGAGGTGCCGGACCTCGCGCGCGTCGCCCTCGTCTACGCGAGGCTCGCGGAGGATCGCGAGGCGCACCCCGAGGTGCGGGCGTACGCGCGCTTCCGGCTCGCGGACCTGGAGCGGGCCCGCGGGAACCTGCGGCGCTCCGAGGCCGAGCTCGCGAAGCTCGCGTTCGTGGGCGGCTGGCAGCTCGCGGGCCCGTTCGACAACGAGGGCAAGCACGGCTTCGACCACGCCTTCCCCCCCGAGCGCGCGCAGGACCTCGCCGCGCGCTTCCCGGGGAAGGCGCGCGAGGTCGGCTGGCGCGAGCTGCCGCCGGAGGCGCTCTCCCTCGGGTTCGCGCACCTCGGCGCGGCGCTCAGGCCCGCGCGCGACGTGGTCGTCTACGCGCTCGCGGTGGTGGACGCGCCGCGCGAGGAGCGAGTGCGCCTGCACGTCGGCGCGAGCGGCGCGCTCAAGGTCTTCGTGAACGGCGCGCTCGTCCACGCGGACCCGAGCTACCACATGGCCCGCTTCGACCAGGGCGCCGTCGCGTTCACGCTGCGCAAGGGTCCGAACCGCATCCTGCTCAAGCTCTGCCAGGCCGACGGGCGCCTCGGGTTCTACGCGCGGCTCGCGACCGCACGGGGCGAGCCCCTCCGGCTCGGCGCGGCCCGCCTCCCGCCGCTGCCGCCGCCGCAGCGGGCGTCGCCCGAGCCGCCGGAGCCGGTGCCGGGCGTGCTCGCCGCGCTGGAGGACAGGGCGAAGGCAGCCCGCGGGGTGGAGGCCGCGCAGGCGCACATGGACCTCGCGATCGCGCTCTACGAGCGGCGCCCCGGCGAGGATCGCGAGCGGCGCGCGGCCGCGGAGGCGCGCCGGGCGGTCGAGCTCGCACCGAAGTCGGCGGCGGCGCGGCTCCTCGCCGCGCGCGTCGAGGAGGACGGGAACCGCCGTCGCGCGCACCTCGAGGCGGCCCTCGAGGCACACCCGGGCGACGCGATGGTGCTCACGGCGCTCGCGCAGCTGGAGGAGCAGCGCGGGCGCCTCGCGCCG
>DASWDS010000037.1:0-2650 GCA_036395165.1 Anaeromyxobacteraceae bacterium
CGCGCCAGCTCGGCGCCGATGCCGCCCGACGCCCCCGTCACGAGCGCCCGCCCCGGGCGCGCTCCGTTCGTGGCCATCTCGACCTCCTGCGAGGTCCACTCATAACCGCGTCAGCGCCGCGAGCCAGGCTGCTTCGGAGGCCGATCGACCGGCGTGGCCCGCGCCTCCAGGGCCGTCCCACAGGTCGCGAGGAGGGCGATGGCCAGCGCGCCGAGCGCCCAGAACCGCCCCAGCATGAGCGCCTCCACGGCGCGCGGCCCCAGGATGCGGTCGCTCATCGTGTTGCCGACCCCGATCCAGAGCGCCACCGCGGCGAGGGACGCGACCCGCAGCCAGCGCCGGGACGCGCCGCGCACGAGCCCCAGCGCGACATGGAGGAGCGGCAGGGCCGCCAGGAGGTTCACTCGCCAGCCGAGGGGTGAGAGGAACGCGGCGAGGTAGAGCGCGCCCATGAACGCGAGCCGGCGGGCGAGCTCGCGGTCGCGACGGGCCACGCTCCACACGGACGCCGCCATCGCCGCCGCGACGCCGCCGCCGAGGAGCGCGACCGCCGCCCGGAACGCGCCCGGCCGCTCCGGCGTCGCGACGAAGCTGCATGCGACCGCCAAGACGCTCTGGTTCTGCGGGTCGCAGAGGAGCGGGGCGGTCGTCCCGGCGAGGAGCGTGCGCCAGGCGGCGAGCTCGTGCAGCCCACCGGCGACGCCGTAGCGCAACGCGCTCGCGGCGAGGAGCGCGACAGTCCACCCGACGCCCCATCCCAGGCGGCGCCACTGGCGAAAGCCGACCGCGACCGCCGCGAGGAGGACCATCGGGGGCTTGAACACGATCGCGACCGCCCACAGCGCGCCCGAGAGGGAGGGGCGCCGCTCCGCCGAGAGCTCGCTGCCCACCACGGCGGCGAGCAGCAGGGCGTCGCTCTGGCCGAGGAAGAAGAGCATCGTGTAGAGCGGCATCGCGTACAGCGTGGCCGCCGTGCTCGCCAGGGCGCCGCGCGCCGCGCGCGGTCCGCCGGCGGCGAAGCGCATGAACGCGAGGAGCGCGACCGCCGAGGCGGCGTTGAACGCGATCTCGGCAGCGCGCGCGGGGAGCGCCGCCAGCGGCGACAGCAGGGCCGCCGCCGCGGGCGCGTACTTGAAGCAGAAGTGCCCGTCCGAGAGCCGGTAGAGCGGCTCGCCCGCGACGAAGCGCGCCGCGGCCCGGTGGAACACGGCGAAGTCCGGGCCGACGCGCGAGCGCGACACGATCTCGTCCGCAAGGGCCGCGAGGACGAAGATGGCGGGGATCCACGACGCGCGCGCGTCCACCGCCGCGCGCAGCCGCGCCCACCGGGTGGGCGGCGCGGGGCGCGCGGGCTCGGCGGCGATGCGGGCGAGGGAAGGCATCGGGCGAGCCGCGGATGCTACCCGATCGGCGGGGCTTCACGAGCGCGAGGCCCCGAGAGCGAGGTCACGCGACGCCCTCCACCAGGCTGAGCGGGCTGGAGAGCGCCACCACGCGCGCGGGGCGGAAGCCGGCCCTCGCCATGAGCGCGTGGTGCTCGGCCGCGCTGCGCTGCCGGCCCTCCTGGCACACCACCATCATCTGCACGTCCACGAGCGGGCCGGGTGACGCCGTCTCGTGCCGCTCGACGAGGATCTCCGCCACCAGCAGGCGCGCGCCGGGCGCCGCCGCGCGCCGGCACGCGCCCAGGATGCGCAGGCTGGCGGCGTCGTCCCAGTCGTGCAGCACGTCCTTCAGGAGGTAGGCGTCGCAGCCGCGAGGGACCTCGTCGAAGAAGCTGCCACCCACGCACTCGACGCGGCCGCTCACGCCGCGCGCCTCGAGGAAGGCAGGCGCCTCCGCCACGACCTGCGGCACGTCCAGCAGCACGCCGCGCAGGCGCGGGTGACGGCGCAGGATCTCGGCGAGGAGCGTCCCGCGGCCGCCCGCGACGTCGCACACGCGCGCGAGCTCGCCGAAGGGGTACCCGGCGGCGACCGCAGGCGCGTCGATCTCGGTGACGCCCGCCATCGCGGCAGCGAAGGTGCGCTCCTCCTCGGCGTGGCGCGTGAGCCAGCTCCACACGCTCATGCCGTGCACGCGCTCGAACGCGCTCTTCCCGGTCGCGACGGTCCGGTCCACGTCGCCCCAGGCAGACACGTTCGCGGCCGAGCCGAGGTACTCGAGCAGGGCGCGCAGCGAGGCCGGGGCGTCCGAGCGGAGCGCCTCGGAGAGCCGGTTGTTCTCGAACCGGCCGTCGGCGCGCAGCGTGAACACCCCCGCCGTCGCGAGGGCGCGCAGGGCCCGGTGCAGCGCGTCCGGGTCGGCGCGCGTGGCGCGGGCCAGATCGGCGGCATCGAGCGCGCCGCCCGCGAGCAGGTCCGCGAGGCGCAGCCGCGCCGCGACGTGCAGGAGCTGGGTCCGGCCGAGCCCCATCCCTTGCTCGAAGAGCGCGAGCTGCGGCGTCACGACGGCGTCGGCGAGCGCCAGCAGCCGCCGGCGGAGCGCCAGCACCGCACGCACCGCGAGGCGCGGGGGCTGGAGGCGAGACCGCCACTCCGCGTCCCTCATGCCTGGTCTGTAAGCCGTCCGGCGCGCCTCCGCCGCGACCCGGAGCGAGCGCGAGCCCGCGCCGGAAGTCACACGGTCGCGGCGTTGACAGCCCCGGGCG
>DASWDS010000038.1:0-6587 GCA_036395165.1 Anaeromyxobacteraceae bacterium
CCCATGTACATGCCCGGCATGGTCAGCGCGACGTCCACCACGCGATCCGCGATGGGGAGCGCGCCGCGCCGAGCGTCGACGGTGAGCTCGAGGTCCCGCATGGTGCGGAGCGGGCGTGGCGCGACCTCCAGGGTGACCACCGCACCGTCCACGGTGTGCGCGCACGGACCGGCGGCGAGATCGCAGGCTGGAGCGGCGTGCGATCCGATGGCGGCCGCATCGTGCGCATCGTGCTGGTGCCGCACCTCGTCGTAGTGGAGCCCCGCCTCGTAGGGGTCGGCGACGACCGTCGGCTCCTTCATGCGGACGCCGAGCCAGACGGCGCCCGTCACCGCGCCGAGCGCCGCGAGCGCCACGATTGCGATGAGGATTCTCACGGGGCAGGCTCCAGCGTTCGCCGGGTTTCGTCCCCCTCGGACGTACGGCGGGCTTCCTCCCCCTCCCCCCGCAACTTCCAGGGAGAGGGAGACGAAACGCGAGGGCGCCCGGGGGCCGGCGAGACGAGCGAGACAATGCGCGTCGTGGACACGCCGGGCGCTTCGACGGACAGTTCCCCAGGGATCGTGCCCGTCGTGTTCCCGAGCCCGCGGGCCACCGCGAGCACGCGGACGCGCCGGTGCTCTCCGGGCGCGAGCGCAACGCGGTCGGGGCGGAGCAGCACGTCGCCCTCGGGTGGGCGGAGCGCGAGCTTCACGTCGAGCGGCTCCCGCCCGCGGTTCTCGAGCGCCAGCGTGAAGCCGTTCCAGACCTCGCCGGCGGGCGTCCTGCGCGGCGCGAAATCGGCCGACGCGGTCACGGTCACCTCGAGCGCGCTGCGGTCCGCCGCCACGGCCACCGTGAGCGCGAGCGAGCCGGCGGTCAGCACGGCGAGCGCCAGGACGCCCGCTCGCAGCGGGCGGGACGACGTCCCGGCCTCGCCGAAGAAGTACGCGACGAGCCTCGGCCGCCGCCCGAGCTTCGCCATGATGGGCGCGCACGCGTCGATGCACTCGCCACAGCTCGTGCAGGCGGCCTGCAGGCCGTCGCGGATGTCGATCCCCACCGGACACACGCGCACGCAGGCGCGACAGGAGATGCAGTCCTCGGACCGGCGCGCGTCGTAGGCGATGACCATGGAGTGGCGGTCGAGGAGGGCACCCTGGAGCTTGGCGTAGGGGCAGGTCGTGGCGCAGAAGCCGTGCCTCCAACCGGCGAGGTCCAGGTAGAGGACCGCGCCGAGGACGAACCAGCTGCCGCCCACCACCGGACCCAGGGAGAACGCGGCGACGCCGCGGAAGAATTCCGCGGGCGGCACGAAGTACCAGAGGAGGTTCGCCGAGACGAGGGCCGAAGCCGCGGCGAACCCGGCGTGCGCGGCGGCGAGGCGCCAGCCGCCCTTCGCGGCGGCCCGGCGCAGCCGGCCGGTGAGGTCGAGGAGCGCGGTCTGCGGGCAGCCCCACCCGCACCAGAGGCGGCCGAAGAGGAGCGTCGCGAGCAGGAACGCGAAGGCGACGAAGAGTGACGCGGCGAGCACGACGAAGAGGTCGTCGATCCAGACGGCGGCGCCGAAGGCGTGCAGCCGCAGCGTCCGGACGTCGAAGCGGAGCGCGCTCTCGCCGCGGATGGTGACGAAGGGCAGCCCGAGCACGACCACGGCCTGGGCTCCCTCGGCGAGGCGGCGCCAGGGCCTGATCCGCCGGACGCTACTTCTCATCATCGAGCATCTTGTACTTCGCCTGCTCGACCTTCGCCCGCCTGCCCCGCGCGTAGTAGTGGACGACGATCGCGACGAAGAGCACGACGAGCGCACCCCCGAACGCGAGGTACCCGAGCTCCCCCGCGCTCATCTACCTCTTCCCCCGCGCGCGGCGGCTCATCGCGACCGCGAGGCCGACCACGACCGCCGCCGGGATGGCGGTGTACGCGATCGTGTGGGTGATGTTGACGGCGACGCCAGGGCTGCCCTGCACGTCGGCCGCCTGGTCCCACCCGATGTAGGCGACGAAGTAGTAGACGCCCCACGCGACGAGGCCTGCGAAGAGCGCGTAGATGCCGGCCGGCACCGTGTGCGCCGTCTCCTTCGCCTGCAGCGTCTCCGCGCCGTCTTCGAGCTCGATCAACGCCGCGAAGCGGCCTTCCTTGCTCGGGGCCCCCTGGGGGGTGAGCTCGATCTGAACGTTCGCCATCGCGCCTCCTACTTTCCCTGCTCGGCGCGCTCGTGGTGCTGCTGCGCGCGGATGAAGGAGATGACCGACCAGATGTCCTCGTCGGAGAGCTGGCCGCCGAAGGCGGTCATGCCGCCCTCCGCATCGCCCTTGCGGCCGATCTGCTTCTTCGCGCCGCTGCCGCAGGTGATGAGCCCGAAGTAGGTCCCGTCGGCGACGTCGCCCTTCTCGCCCAGGAACTCGTCGTCCACGAGGCTCGGGACCGCGCCCGGGATGCCCTCGCCCTCCTCGCCGTGACACTGCGCGCAGTTGTTGGCGTACACGGACTTGCCGCGCGCCACCGCGGCCGGCGTCCTCGCGAACGGGTTCGCGGCGAGGAGGTCGCCCACGGTGCACTGGCGCGGCACGGCGTGGCCGAGCCACTGCATGTACGCGACGATCGCGTCCATCTCCGTCTTGTCCGAGAGCGCCGCGAAGTCCTCGTCCCTGGCCGCGAACTCACCCGGCGCGTAGCCGGTCGCGAGCGCGCGGTAGTGCGACCGCACCGAGCGCGGATCGAGCTTGGCCGCCTTGAAGAAGGCGTACGACGGCATGTTCGACTTCGGCACGAGCGCCTGCGGGCTCTCGAAGTGGCGGACGTGCCAGTCGTTCGGCCTGAGCCCGCCCTCGCGCGCGAGGTCGGGGCCGGTGCGCTTCGACCCCCACAGGTGCGGGCGGTCGTAGACGAACTCGCCCACCTTGGAGTAGTCGCCGTAGCGCGCCACCTCGCTGGCGAGCGGGCGCACGGTCTGCGTGTGGCAGCCCATGCACCCCTCGCGCTGGTAGATGTCGCGCCCGGCCAGCTCGAGCGGCGTGAACGCCTTCAGCGCCTCGAGCTTGGGGCCGCGCATGTCGTCGCGCAGCATCGGGTAGAACATCGTCGCGACGGTGCCCACCAGGATGACGGCGAGCGCCACGACCGAGAACATCACGGGCTTCCTGTAGATCGTGCCGGCCATGTCCCCTCCCGTCACGCCTGCGCCGCGGCGAGCTTCGGAGCTTCCGCGTCGGCCTGCGCCAGCAGCGCGCGGCCCTTCTGAATGGTCTTGAGCACGTTGAAGACGAAGAAGAGCATGCCCGCGATGAACACGAGGCCGCCCACCGCGCGCATGTGGTAGTACGGATAGTTACGGGCGAGGCCCTCGACGAAGGTGTACCTGAGCTTCCCGCCCTCCATCGCCTTCCACATCGCGCCCTGCTGGATGCCCGTGATCCACATGGTCACCGAGAAGATGAGCTGGCCGACGAGCACGAGCCAGAAGTGCGCGTTGGCGACCTTCTCGCTGTAGATGGTCGTGCCGTAGATCTTCGGGACCACGTAGTAGATCGACGCGGCGGCGGTGAGGGTCACCCACCCCATCGTGCCCATGTGCACGTGCCCGGGCACCCAGTCGGTGTAGTGGATGAGCTGCGAGACGGCGCGGAGCGACTGCGTCGGCCCCTGCACCGTCTGGAGTCCGTAGAAGGTGATCGCGAGCACGAAGAACTTGGTCAGGTAGTTCGTGCGCATCGTCTCCCAGTTCTGACCCACCGTGTAGTAGCCGTTCACCACCGAGCCCCACGACGGCGCGATGAGGAACATCGTGAAGACGATGCCGAGCGTCTGGAGCCAGGTGGGCAGCGGCGTGTAGACGAGGTGGTGCGCGCCGGTCCAGAGGTAGCCGAAGACGAGCGACCAGAACGCCACGATGGAGAGGCGGTGGCTGAAGATGGGGAGCCCGGTCGCCTTCGGGAGGAAGTAGTAGAACATCGCCAGGATGGGCGTCGTGAAGAGGAAGCCCACCGCGTTGTGGCCGTACCACCACTCGACGTTGGCGGAGTTCGCGCCGGCGAAGAGGTGGTAGCTCTTCATCGGGCCGGCCGGGATGGAGAGGTTGTTCACGAGGTAGAGCACCGCCACCGCCAGCACGGTCGCGATGATGAACCAGAGCGAGACGTACATCTGCTCCTCGCGGCGCTTCAGGATGGTCCCGAAGACGTTCACCGCGAACATGACCCACAGCACCACGATGGCGATGTCGAGCGGCCACTCCAGCTCTGCATACTCGAGCGACTGCGTGTAGCCCATCATGAGGCTCACCGCCGCGGCGGCGATGCCGACGTTGAAGAGCCAGAGCTGCACGCGCGCGAGCCGCGGGAAGAGGAGCGGGCGCCGGCACAGGCGCATCACGATGAAGTAGCTGAGCCCGAAGATCGCCCCGACGCCGAGTCCGAAGGCGAGGCCGTTCGTGTGCACCGGCCGGAGCCTCCCGTACGTGAAGTACGGCGCGAAGTTCGCCGCGGGCGCGAAGAGCTGGACGGCGATGAGCATCCCGACGAGCAGGCCCACCACGCCCCAGAAGATCGCCGAGAGGATGAAGCCGAGGACGGTCCGGTCGTCGTACCGGTAGTCATTCACCATGGGTGCCCCTGTTCCGAGCCGTGACACGGCGCGTCGATGTCGTCCGCGCGCAGGATAGCTCCACGAGCAACCGGGGTGCCAGCGCCAGAATGCCCGCATGCCGCCTCTTTTTCGCGCCCGGCGCGGGCGCTGGGGCGTTCTTTCCCGGGCGACAGTGGGATCGTTTTGTACGTGCGGCGGGCGAGCGCACCTCACCCTGCGCTCGCCTCACCCGCCGGCGCCCGCGTCGTCCTCCCCGTCACCGTCGTCAGGGAACGGCCTGAGCGGGCCGACGAGGCCATAGCGCTGGATCTTGCTGAAGAGCGTGCGGCGGTCGATCCCGAGGGCGCGCGCCGCGGCGGAGCGGTTCCAGCCGCACAGCGCGAGCACGCGCTCGATGTGGGAGCGCTCCACCTCCGCGAGCGTGAGGCCGGCCGGCAGGTGCGGCGCGATGCCGCTGCCCTGCGCGGGGACGTCCGGGCCGACCCCGCGCACCGCCGCCGGCAGGTCGCCCGCGCCCACGAGCCGGCCGCGCGCGGCGAGGAGCGCGCGCTCGAGCACGTTGCGCAGCTCGCGGACGTTCCCGGGCCACGGATGCCGCCTGAGCGCGTCGAGCGCCTCGGGGGTGAAGCCGAGCGCCGGCGCGCCCTGCTCGCGCGCGATCTCGGCGAGGAGGTGCTCCGCCACGGCGGGCACGTCCTCGGCGCGCTCGCGCAGCTCGGGGAGGACGATGCGGAGCACGTCGAGCCGCCAGAAGAGGTCCTCGCGGAACCCGCCGCGCCGCACCATCGTCTCGAGATCGCGGTTCGTCGCGGCGACGACGCGCAGGTCCACCTTCACCGGCCGCGGCGCGCCGAGCGGCGTGAGCTCCGCGTCCTGCAGGACCCGCAGGAGCTTCGGCTGCTGCGAGAGCGGGATCTCGCCCACCTCGTCCAGGAAGAGGGTCCCGCCCGACGACTGCTCGACGAGGCCGGTCTGGCTCTCGGCGCCGGTGAAGGCTCCCCGCCGGTGCCCGAAGAGCGTCGACTCGAAGAGCGACTCCGGGATGGCGGCGCAGTTCACCGGCACGAAGGGTCTCGCGGCGCGCGGGCCCTCGAAGTGGATGGCGCGCGCGGCGAGCTCCTTGCCCGTCCCGCTCTTGCCGGTGACGAGCACCGTCGCCATGACCTGCGCCGCCTCGCGCAGCGCCTGGCGCACCGCCGCCATCGCGGGCGAGCCGCCGAGGAGCGCGTCTGCGGAGAAGCGCCCGCGCACGGCGCGCCGGAGCCCCTCCACCTCGTGCCCGAGCGCCACCTCGCGCGCGGCGTTGCGGAGCACCGCCGCGATCTCGTCCACCTTGAACGGCTTCGTGACGTAGGTGTACGCGCCGGCGCGCATCGCTTCGACGGCGTCGTCCACCGAGCCGAACGCCGTCATGAGCACGACCTTCACCGAGGGGAAGCGCTCGCGGGCGACCTGGAGGAGCGTGCGCCCGTCCATCCCCGGCATCCGGACGTCGGAGAGCACGACGTCGGAGGCGGCCTCGGCGAGGAGCTCGAGCGCGCGGGTGGCGCCGCTCGCGCCGCGCACCGCGTACCCCATGCGGTCGAGGTGGGAGGTGAGGATGTCGAGGAGGCGCGGGTCGTCCTCGACCACCAGCACGGAGAGCGGCGTGCTCGGGGTCACGCGGCCTCCGTGGCGGCGGGGAGCTGCACCGTGAAGCAGGCGCCGCCGAGCGGGCCCTGGCCGACGCGGATGTCGCCGCCGTGGGCCGCGACGATGCGCGCGCAGACGGCGAGGCCGAGGCCGGTGCCGTCGGGGCGCGTCGTGAAGAAGGGGTCGAAGATGCGCTCGCGCAGCGCCTCCGGGACACCC
Organism: Anaeromyxobacteraceae bacterium; assembly: GCA_036395165.1. Taxonomy (GTDB): domain Bacteria; phylum Myxococcota; class Myxococcia; order Myxococcales; family Anaeromyxobacteraceae; genus Anaeromyxobacter_A. Next base: position 6,418 of record DASWDS010000038.1, read on the forward strand.
GGGCCGTCGTCGTGGACCTCGAGCGCCACCTGCGCGCCGCCGTCGCCGCCGGGCCGCGCGCGCACGCCGACCCGTCCGCCCTCCGCCACCGCGCTCACCGCGTTCACGAGCAGGTTCACGAGCACCTGGTGGAGCCCGTCCGGATCCGCGAGCACCGGCGGGAGCCCGTC